>JBFZEO010000095.1:0-4978 GCA_041306845.1 Spirochaetota bacterium | reverse complement strand
CTTTAAGCCTGTCCTCAGGAGACTCAATCCCATGATCTACAGAATTCCTTACACAGTGTATCAACGGATCGATAAGATCATCAAGCATTGCTTTGTCAACCTCTGTCTCCTCACCTTCGATAACAAGCTCGATATCTTTTTTCAGATCTCTCGAGAGGTCTCTCACAAGTCTCGGAAACCTGCTGAATATCTGTTTGATCTGTATCATTCTCACGCGCATAACTCCCTCTCTCAGATCGGCAGATATGCGGTCTAAATTCTGGGTTGTTGATTTAAACCGTTCAATAATCCCTTTGTACTGCGAAGCAAACTGATCGTACTGGGTAGTTATCCCGGCAAAATCTTTTTGAAGTTCTTTTTTAATATTGGCATCTTTTTGAGCAACAGTATCCGTAATGTGTTTAATTTTATCTTTATAATTACTTAGTGTGTAATTTAAAAGTTCAAGATTCTCTATGAATTGTGAATTTACCTGATTAAATGTCGCCTTGTTTATAACTATTTCAGAAACAAGATTTAAAAGATCATCGATCCGCGAAGAATCAACTCTCAAAACAGAAGAGGTAATCTGTTTAGGATTATCTTTAACCTGCTTCTTTCTATCAGAAGTATCATCGGAGTCCGGTTCTGCGGAACTCTTGGCGATACTTATCTCATCATTAATAGCATCGATATCCTTTGCAGTTTCCTCAACTTCAGGACGAGCATACTCATTCTCCGCAACAACAGGAACGTCATCGCTACTTTCCCCGGCGTCACCCTTTACACTGAAACCTACAGCACTTCCGTCAAGGGAAACAACATGCTGTTCAACAGTTGTATCACTGATCGCCGTATATTTCACGATGGTTTCCGGATCAGCTCCCGACGCCACGATATATGTAACCTCTTTATGAAAATCATCCGAGTACAATTCCTCAAAATCAGGATAAGTTTTTATAACGTGTCCGAGATCCCTCAACGCGGTAAAAACTTGAATCCCTCCGACAGTTCGCATCGGATTAGTCTCATCAAAAATAATCACAACTTTATAAAGAGGTAAATTTTCTTTGTTGGCAGATTTAAACTCGAGTATATCATATTCACTAACTTTTGCGCCGACACTATCGTCCGGCTGAGCAACATTCTCTTTAACTTTAGCAGGCTTCGCTTGTTCCGGAGCCTTTTTGGGTGTTTTTTCAGTTTTATGTTCGGCAATCTTTTTTAAGTCGTTTATTGTCTTGTAATGGTCACCCTTATAAACATTGCCGGAACTTATTGACTCAATCATATTTTTGATTATATCAAGGGCGTTAAGCAGAACATCAACAATTGCCGAGTCAACCTTGACTTTACCGCTGCGGATCTCATCCATGGCATCTTCAAGAGTGTGAGTAAATTTGCTGATCTCGTCCATCTGCACCGTGGCAGAACCGCCCTTCAGAGTATGCGCTGCTCTAAAAATGGCATCCACAGCCTCCTGATTGGACGTATCGTTTTCAAGTACCAGCAGATGAGACTCCATCTCTGCCACCTGAGAGTAGGCCTCTTCAAACCAATCTTTTAGAAGGTCTTCATCTATAAAATCACTCATACTACCCTGCTCCTTAAAGTAACAGCAAAACACACTTTAATATTATGATATATTAACATCAGAGTCAATATGTCCGCCGAATTTAGTTGGATTAAAAGAATGGCACTCCATTCCCATAAAATCTGCCGGACAATACTGTAGATATCGGCAAAACTATTTTATAGTTTTACTTTGATTAATTAAATTTATTGATTTATACTTTTTTTTACGGATAAAAATCCGATTTATAAGGGGGCACCTCTAATAACCTGCTTTGCTTTCAAACAAAGTAGTTTTTCTCATAGACGAGAAGCTGAAGCCGCAGCATAATCTGTTTATGTGTGGATTTCAGAGACAAAGTATATGAGAAAAAGAGAGTATGAAACCAAGTGAGGTCATTAGAGGTGCCCATAAGATAAACATCGGAGGTAAAATCTTGGCTGATAATATAAAAATAAGCATTGTTATGGCAAACGAGGCAGCATCGGCTAATATTTCCCAGTGGCTTATAAATCTCGGAATACCCGCTTCTACATTCCAGACGCCTGAAACATTGCTCACTGCCGTATCTCAAAATCAGAGCGACAAAATTCATTTCATAATGGCTGATATAGATTTTAATGAAAACCGGACACTGACCATGCTCGAAGAACTCAAGAAATCAGACATCGAGTTCTTTACAATAGGAACCTCATTTAACGCAACCGCAGAACTGATAACTACCCTAAAAAATTATAACCTGATCTCATTCATAATGAAACCGGTTACCATCGATATATTGAGAGATAAATTTAACATCATAACCTCAAGATTTAAAGATCACTTCCCTGAGAGGCAGCACATAAGGATAAAACCGGACGAGAACGAATATCTGCGCGCAAATTTCATTCTCACAAACGGTAAAAGGATAAGCTCAAAAATCCTCGATATATCGCTGGGTGGAATAGCAGTTGAGATGTACACAGACTACGAGGATCCGGAACTTGCAAACAATAGCGTTATAAAAAAGCTCTCGTTCAATCTTGGCGTGAAAGATATCGAAGTGGATGTAACTGTTGTGAAAAAAGTTGCGAAATTCATATCTTTTAAATTTTCCGCCTTTTACGGAACCGGCCAGGAAGGTTTGACAAAATATATATTAAAAAAACTTTCAGTCGAATAGTTTTTGTGAAAATAGGATTTTCATTGTATATTTAAACTATAAACCAGATAAAGCGATAAGTTTGTGGGGGAATAAAACTATTGTTTATAACCTTATAATTAAACCCTAAAGTTAAACAATAAAATATGCCGATAAAAAGCGGGGGGCAAGCTCTTATATGAAAATCAAAGTTTTATTTTTTCTATTTTTTATTTCTGCGTTTACCATGAACACGCAACAGAATAAAAATTATATGGATATGTCCGAAAAGAAGCTGGCAACATTTAACGATGCCATAACACTCATGAGAGCCCTCTACAATGAGAAAGATCAAAACAACATCTACATAAACAACATCCTTTGGGCAGCCAGCAAAAAACTTTTTAAAGTATCTATTCCGATCAAATCCAATGAGATCAACCCCGTTATTACAAGGAAAGAATTCTCTTTCTGGTTGTGCAGGGTTTTTGTACTCAACAAAGGCGAGTCTCCGATGAATAGATATCAGGCTTTTAATATCTGTGAAAAACTTGGAATTGTTTACAGAGGACGGGGCGCCGATGACTCTTTTACCGGACAGGAACTCCTCGATACGTTTGCATATTTTGACTATTACGTGAGAACTAATAAGATTCAAAAAAGAGCAACTTTGCTCTCGCTGTATGACGATGATTATACCGGATTGCCGGAATGGCGTGCAGCACTTTACAGAGAGCTGGAGGAGCAGAGGCGATATGAGAAGAAACTCAGGCTGGAACGCAAGAAACAAAAAGAGAATAGAGCAATCAAAAGCAATAATGAAGAAATAGACAGTAAGATAGTCGAGTAGGTCAAAAAGATGATGAAATTTTTTAAAATATTACTAATTAGTGTTATCTCACTTTGCAGCATGCAGATATTTGCAGAAGAGTCTAAGGTTAGTGAGCTTCCGGAGAATGTGACGTTATTTGAAAAAGTTGATTTTGTCGAGGATAACCTGAAAGAAGCCCCGGTAATATTCGGGTTCGGGGGACTGCTCTACTCACGGTCAGATGCTGTTATCGGCAAGTCCGGAAGCTATTTTAATCTGAATGGGAAATACCCTTTTGAACTTAGTCCGCGCAACAACTGGCAGTCGCTCAACGGTTTGTCGCTCTGGGGAACGATGAACTTTACTGAAAAGAGATTCCTCGCATTTAAACTGACAGGCATAATGAAAATAGGATATGAATCGGTAATCCCGCTCTTTAACATCGATGAACTCTATCTGAACTGGGATCATCCGAACGGTAAGATTGTCATCGGGAGAAATCTATATACTTTAAAGTCTGATCTTAATTTTACCGGACATCTTGACGGTCTTGAGATAGATATTAATGTTCCCTATCTTAATTTTAAATCGTTCCTCGGATTCTCAGGGCTTCTCGGAGTTTTCCATCCGTATTTTAATAAATACTCGTTAACCGCCTACGACAGGTCGTTTGATGAACAAACAAATTTGACTAACCTTGTAACAGTCGTGCAGATTAACGGTCACCAGTCCAGGCGAATATTTTTCGCTACTGATTTTGACATCCATTTCTGGTCTCATCACATAACACCATTCTTTCTCATGCAGTATGACATCTCAAACATTGGTTTGCCAAACTTCAACAACGATGACTACACAATCAACACATTCACCATAGGACTCAACCTGCAGGGTAAAATAGCAACCAACTTTTATTACAAAGGGGATATCGCCGGCGTGTTCGGCATGATGCAGGACTTAGAAAACAAGAAAACAAAGGCAATTGCTGCCGCCGGCGGTACTGTTGAACTCCGCTACTCCATTCCACCATCTGCCGTCAACACTTTCAGCATCGGATATGCGATGGGAACAGGGACTCCGAACAACGACGAGGACTTTGACGAAGACAGGGTAAACGCAGATCAGATAAAAAAATACTATTATTATGGAAAATTCTCCGGCGGTTATGTCCTTGAACCTCAGCTTGTCAACATCCACTCGTTATCATTAAAATATCTTTTTACGCCTAATGATAAATTTTCTCTAAATTTGTCATTTTTTCAAACATTCAAAATGTATAAAGAATCCCCGATAAGTGACAACGAGGCAAATCTTAGCGAGTATAACCTCGGCAGCGAACTTGACCTCGGTTTTTTAATTAATTTTTCACGTTCTGTCTCCGTTGGTCTTGACTCCGGTCTCTTTATCCCTGAGAATGCTTACAGCGACAAAACATGGAGATTTCGTGTCGGGGGAACTCTGGCACTGAGTTTTTAGACTGCTAGTATCGGTCATA
>JBFZEO010000093.1:0-2980 GCA_041306845.1 Spirochaetota bacterium | reverse complement strand
TCTGTCATCATCCTTATAACAGCATTCTTAAGTTCTATCTCGTCCTTGATTTCCACTACATGATTATTTGTAATAATGTAACCGCTTTTGGTAACAATAAATCCCTTACCATTACCGAGAGAGATATATTTATTGAGAATTTCTATATCATAATGTTTTTCAACACGTTTATATATATCCGGACACCTTGTTTTGCTCTCATCTATAAAGAAAGACTGAGAGACATAAACAACCGACCCCTCATAAGTTTCAAAAAGATTCGCCTCCAGATCGTCAGAGTACACCTGAGTACCGATCAAGAAAAAACAGATAAAAATTATTAAATACAACCTTTTCACTTTTAGCCTCCAGAAATACTTATATTTCAAAAAAATAATTTTTTCAAGAAAATATTTTACTTGTATATAACTTTCTGATAATATCTTTTATGGTACAAATGAATTAAATTTTATAATAGGAAAATAAAAATCATGCAAAAAATTAAATTTTTAATCTTAATCACAATCATCCTGCCAAACCTGAACATGATAGCAGAGACCAAAAAGGATACAAAGAGAGAGCCTAAAGTCCTATGGACTCAAGAGCTTGAAAAAGACTATAGATGCCTCCCTATGGATCAGGATATGAGCTCCGATTTCCTATCTGTTATCAAGGAATCCGGTAAAAGGGACAAAAAAAGTGTGTGTACAGTTAAATTCGATTTTAGAGGACAAACTCGCGAAGAGGAGGTTCCTGTAGACAATGACTATGAACCATTCATTTCAGAAGGCTCATCATACGATCTGTACTCTTTTAAAAATGGATCGGTTCTCCTTAAATATTCCGATAGGGTAGAATACTATTCTCCTGACGATAAACTCATTTTCAGCGAAGAAATTGACACTAAAATAGACAAGGTTTACCTTGACGCAAAAAACAACAACATACTGATAGACTATCACACCGACGTAACCGAAAGATCGATAACTGCATTTAGTGCGCTCGACGGTGAAGTAGCTTATGAAATAGATTATAAAGTTTCCAATCTCAAACATTCAGGCATGTTTTATTTCGGGGATAACCGGATCGTAATCTACGAAAAAGGAAACAGTCTTGCGCTATACAACATGAAAGATGGTAAACTGGTAAACAGGATTGACGATTTTGCCTCCAAATTATCGAAATTCAACTTTTTTGAAAACAAGGAGAGCGGCGATCTCTATATGTTATCTATAAATCCAGGATATATCTGTTTTGTAAACTTTGAGACCGGCAGATTAATTTCCAAGATTGCATACAAAAGTAAATCCCTATCGGGATTAGAACGACTCGATCAGATAGAAATAAAGAAAATAAACGACCTCTATTTCATCATGATAAACTCAGACTTGAAGTCTGAAAAATCTATCGTCTGTATCGATTCTATGAGCTCCAGTGTTTTATGGGAAAAACGGGTAGATCGAAATGGAACATTGAGTTTTTTTGACAAAGAAAAAATGATTATTGTCAACGACAATGAACTCGTCTATGGTATCGATAAGAAATCCGGAGAGGAGATATGGGTCTCTAAAAGAAGCAAGAATATGAGTCAAGTATTTAATACTGACACTTTAACAGTAGTAAGCTACAACAAAAACAAGTCAATTGACGGATACGACAATTCAACCGGTGCCTTAAAATGGACTCTTAAACAAAAGAACGGGTATGTTGATCCTATCATGATAAAGGATAAATTTTTACTCGTATCAGGTGATAATTCAATCCAAAAAATCGACATTCAGAACGGAACAACAATCTGGAAAGCTGATGACTTCCACGGAGTTTCAAGATTAATTTATGAAGAAGAGTCCAATAAAATCATAGTTTTCAGCGCCGGCGGTGAGTGTGTAAGTGAAATTGACATTGAAAGCGGAAGAACAAACTGGGATTTAGTTGCCGACAACAGCATGATTTACACAAGAGAAATAATCAAAAATAAAGATGTTTATTATTTTGCAAATGAGAGTAAACTTTACGGTATCAATGTTGCGACCGGGAAAACTGTTCTGGATGTCTCCATTCCAGCATCAAACAAGATAAGAGGATTTGAGTATATCAAAAACAAGGACTTATTTGTATTTATCGATACTAAACGAAGGTTATACATATATAACCCGAAAAAAAACACCCTTTCTGATGAAATTAAACTTAAAGAAAGCAGCTCGATGATACTTGAGATAAGATCCGTTGGAAAATATCTTATGGTAGTTGAAATTGTGCCGGCTCAAATTGTATATACCAGATATGGATCATACACAGCAAACAGTTTTAATTACCTATCACTAATAGATATTGAAAAGGAAGAGAGACTCTATTCTATCCCAATCGGATACCATGACTTCACTTATATAAGAGATTATTCTTATTTTTACGATATCACCGGCGGAACATATTACGATAAAGGTTCCATGGGAGAAAAGTTATCGCTTTTATTCTTTCCGAGAAAGGAACTATTTAAAGAGAATGTTGTAATTGTACACAAGATACTGCCGGGGGAAACCAAAAAGATTATAGGTTATGAGATGTTCCCGGATGGGAGAGTAAGCGATAAAGAGATTAAGGATATCGAAGCTCACCTCATAAATTTGTATTACGGAACCTATGAATAAGGAAACTTTAAAAATACAAATTTTTACGGAGCAAACAAAAGTTTTTACCCGGCCCCGGAGATTATCTTCTCCGGGGTGCTTTTTTTTGTTGGAATGAGAATAATATTTTCTCATCTTAAAATATCCCATTCACAAAAACACAGCAATAAATCAATACTCAACTATAATACGCGGAGTTAACTCAACTTTGTTAAACGCATTATTCTTTAACTTTTTCCATGTTCCTGAGTTCGATCTAAAATATGATGGAACAGCTCCATTCCAGTCAAAAAGCTCAACAGGAACAAACTCTATCATCGCAACATCTGATACCAAATTTTTGTTAGTAACTGTTTTATATCCGGCAGCTCCGC
>JBFZEO010000001.1:0-4947 GCA_041306845.1 Spirochaetota bacterium | reverse complement strand
TCTTTTTCTCATATACTTCGTCGCTGAAATTCCCACATAAACAGATTATGCTGTGGGTTCAGCTTCTCGTCGCTGAGAAATACTACTGTGTTTGTAATGCAAAGCAGGTTATTAGAGGTGCCCTAAAGATAATTTGGGAGGCGAAGTTTGATTTGTGTGAAACTTTATCGGTGCTTGTCATAGTGCGGGAAAAAGTGGTGAGACTTTATGTGCCCCACCACTTTTATTAGAGGTTCCCTTAATTAAGCGGGTTAAAAACCGTTGGAGCAGTATTTGAACTCATTGTCCAGACAGTAGCCGTCAGGTTAGTTACTTTATATACAATTAAGGCATCATCGCCTTTCTCGTCTGCTATGTTTTTTAGAAATGGGCGTTTCCCCATTATCTCTGCTTTTAATGCGGAGTCATCGGTCTTCTTGGCTGTTCCCCTAACTCTAACCTGTTTACCGGCAGCAAAGTCGTTGAAACAGAATTCTACATTTGGATTTGCCTCGAGTTGGGTGTAGAGTTCCTTGAAAGAACCTGTGTGAAAGATGATCTCATTTGGTGCCGCTCTGTAAATTAACATTCCGCGCACGGCCGGTTTGGCGCTGCTGACAGTCGCAAGGTGACATGCCGGATTGGCATTGATTAAAGTGATTATTTCCTGGTTTGTCATGTGGAACTCCTCAAAAATTAAGATCAGTAAACAATAACATTTTAAATAAAAACCCATATGGGTAAAATAAAAAACTTACAAATAATACAAAATATTGTGCATTGATTTTCGATTAACCGGAATAGGTGTTCGTTTTTAAATACTTGCAAACTTTATCCTATGGTAAAAATTTACATTTTATAAAAAGCTGGTTTTTAGAACCTTCCTTTACTTTAAACAATAATATGTGTATAATTTGAGAAGCAATAAGTTAGTTGAAGGGGTGTTTTATGCCTGTTATAGAGATTATCGGACTGGCAGCCGGTGTATTAACGACGATATCGTTTCTTCCGCAAGTCATTCTTATTTACAAAACAAAAGAGACTAAGGATCTATCACTCGGGATGTTTTCACTGTTTACATGTGGAGTTGCGTTGTGGTTTGTTTATGGGATGGTGTTAAAGTCGCCGAGTGTAATTATCGCCAACGGATTTACATTTGTTCTATCGCTTTATATTCTCATAATGAAGATAAAGAACGGATAATAGTTTTTTATCGCTTCTTACATAAACTTGCTTATTGCACTTTCAAATTTCTCTTTTGTCAGCGGTTTAATTATGATCCCGTCAAGTAGTGTACCATGAGCTTTTATCTTTTCTGGACTGTTCTCCATGTCGGATGACTCCGCTATGATCATGACTTCTGGCCTTGTTTCCCGGATAATTTTCGCAGTCTCATACCCGCCGTTTTCGGAGTCATCTATATCAAGTATTACGAGTGATATTTCGTGATCTTTTTGTAGAATGGAGAGAGTCTCTTTACCGGACGATACTGATATTGTGTTATAACCGGCTTCGTTCAGTATGAGTGTGAGATAATCGGCAAGCATTTTATCTCTGTTTACAAGAAGTATTTTGTAAAAAGAGTGATATTTACTGCCGGGATGTGCCTCTGTTCTGTAGTTTTTATTTGAGATAGGAACTGTTATTTTAAATGTACTTCCGAACCCCTCTTTTGATTCATATGTTATGACTCCTCCGATAAGTTCAGCTGTTTTCTTGCATATTGTCAAACCCAGTCCGCTCCCTTTATATTTTCTGGTCAATGCAAAATTTGTCTGTCTGAAAATGTCAAAGATAAACCGCTTGTTCTCATCAGATATACCGGAACCCGTATCTTTTACAAAGAAAGTTATATATTCCCCGTCAGTTTCATGTCCGATACTGATTGTACCTTTTTCAGTAAATTTTACGGCGTTATCAAGCATATTGATTATGATTTGTTTCAGCTTGTTTCTATCTGTATATATCGTTTTATTATCTATTTTTGCTACAGAGAATGTTACGCCTCTTTTTAGCGATGATGTAAATTGTTCTTTATAGTAGATGTCGAGTTCTGAGTAAAGTTCATCTGTTGTGAATTCAGTCTTTTCTATCACGATGTCATTTATCTGGAGCTTGGAAATCTCTATGATATTATTGATCTGATTTAACAGGTCTCCGGAACACTTGATGATTATGTCGAGGAATTCCATTCTATCACTCTCAATGAGATCCTGGTCTCTCAGCAGCTTGGCAAATCCGGAGATGCTGTTAATCGGAGTTCTTATCTCGTGCGATATGTTTGATAAAAAAGCAGATTTTAGTTCATCGGACTCTATCGCTTTGTTACGTGCATTCTCAAGCTCTTTCTCATAAACAATTCTGTCGTTTATGTCGTGCAGTGCAAAAATAAATTCCTGCTTAGTGCTGTTTGCTGTTCCGGTTACAGTTATATTAACTTCACAGTTAAAAATTGAGGTGTCACTCTTTATCAGTTTGCAGTGAAGGTTGTGGATATCTCCGGTCAGCACTCTTTTGTAGAATGTAAAAGTCCCCATTCTCGATGCCGGATGTATAAAATCTACAGCTTTCTTACCGATGATCTCGGTTTTTTCAGTATATCCGAGTTCATATAGAGTTTTCTCGCTTATATACCTTATGGTAAGATCTGATGAACATATAATGATCGGATCCGGAGTTATGTCGATTATCTTGTTGTATAGTTTCTCTTTCTCCGAAAGGATGCTTTCGAGATGACATCGCTTTAATGTAGATGCCATGAGGCATATTATGTTTTCGATAAGTTCCGGATTTACAAGAGGGTATTTCTTCTTTGTTATTATTATCACGTTGCCGGCGAGCTGATTTTCAGATGTGACTCCTATCGAATATATCTTGTCGAGGTTTAATATTTTACCCATCGCTGTTGATATGAACTGCGGCACAGTCCCGAAAGTAAGTTCATATATGCCTCCGTTTACAACTGTTAGCTTGCCGGAGTCGAGTTTTTCCTTGATGTCATCCGGGATTTTAAATCTCTTGCTTTTTAGATTTATTCCCGATATTTTGAGGAGAGTTTTTATGTTTTTATTGAAGTCTCTTGAGTATTCTATCTGTGTTGATTTGTCAGACGGCGAGTATTTTGTGATGATTACGGAGGAGAATGGGATTATCTCTCTAATGAGCGATACTGTGTAGTCATAGACATCTTCCTGGTTGTTCATCTTCAGGAATCTTGAGGCTGCCCCGTTTATCAGCGTGAGTGTCCGCTTATATTCGATCTCCTTCATCTTACTTTCTATGAAGTTTCTCTCATTCTCAACAACTACAATTATTTCGCTGTCTGATGCGAGCCATTTTACTTTGCATGGGATAACCTCTCTCTTTTTAGAGAGCAGCTCAATTTGTGAACCGTCGTCTATGTGTTTGTTTTTTGCTTTCTGTAGTCCTTCGATCTGATCGAGTTTTTTGGTGTCAAGCATTATAATGGATGCCGGTTTGCCTATAAGGTCTTCCGGGGAGTCATAGTCAACTATTCCGCAAAGTGAGATGTTTACATATGTAATTATGTTGTTCTTAACGGCGATTACACCGTCTTTTATAAGATTGAGTGCGTTTTCCAATTTTGTCATGTTTTTTAAATCATTATTCATAGATGTATTATAAAAAAAGAGAGCGCAAAAATCAAATGTTTTGCACTCTCTTTTGTAAATTATTTTAGGGCACTTCTAAAAACCTCATTCGGTGTTTTATTTCGTCCTTTTTTGTCCTTACTTCGTCACTAAAACAGTTATATAAACAAATTATATTTCTGTTTATGGCTGATCGCAACTTTCCTGATATTTTGGAGTAACAAAAATCATTGCTGCTCGCACATGCAGCCCGGGCTGGTCATTTCGCTTCGTTACATTGCTCGCCCATGCAGCCTGCTTCTTGTAAGGACAAGAAATCACTTCATTAAAAATCCAAAGCAGTTTTTTTGAAGTGCCCTTTAACAAGAATCTCATTCTTCTAACCAAACAGGGAGATCATAACGCCGGCAGCGATTGCCGACCCGATAACTCCGGCTACATTTGGCCCCATGGCGTGCATGAGGAGAAAGTTTGTCTGGTCGTACTCCATCCCGACTTTGTTGGCAACACGGGCGGACATCGGAACAGCCGATACACCGGCAGCACCGATAAGCGGATTGACAGGGTTTTTGGAGAAAAAATTCATTATTTTTCCAAAGATTACGCCGAATCCGGTACCAAATGAAAATGCAACGAGTCCGATGAGGAGGATACCGAGTGATGCCGGCTGCATAAATTTAGTCGCGGACATCTGCATTCCCACGCCCAACCCGAGGAAAATCGTGACGATGTTTAACAGTTCGTTTTGTAACGTTTTGGAGAGTCTTTCGATGATGCCGATCTCCTTGACAAAGTTCCCGAATGCGAGTGCTCCGATTAACGGCACACTTGACGGTATCAGTAATATACAAAGTGTCAGCACGAGAAGCGGGAATATCATTTTTTCAACTTTACCAACGGTTCTGAGCTGATCCATTCTTATAAGCCGTTCTTTCTGAGTTGTGAGAGCTCTCATGATAGGCGGCTGGATTAACGGAACCAGTGCCATATATGAATATGCAGCGACTGCGATTGATCCGAGGAGGTTAGGTGCAAGTTTTGATGCAACATAGATAGATGTAGGGCCGTCCGCGCCTCCGATGATTGAGATCGCGCATGCTTCTTTAAGGCTAAAGTCTATGAATGGTACGAAGTTCAGCGCTACAGCGCCTATCAGCGAACCGAATATCCCGAACTGAGCAGCGGCTCCGAGAAGAGCCGTTCGAGGATTTGCGATCAACGGTCCGAAGTCTGTAAGCGCCCCGATCCCCATGAAGATTATCAGCGGGAACAGCTCATTCTGGATCCCGGAAGAATAAATAATGTACAAAAATCCGTGAGGTGCGTCGCCCAGCCCGGCTAACGGCACGTTGACAAG
>JBFZEO010000017.1:0-3415 GCA_041306845.1 Spirochaetota bacterium | reverse complement strand
CAGCGGCGCACTCGTCGCACGATCTCTTGAGCAGGGTTTTTCCGGGCGGTTCTTTCTCGGCGGCTCCGGATTTCGGTACAACAGCGGCTCTCATAGAGTCGGCAGTACGATCAGGCGTTGTTGTTGAGAATGGGCCTGTTCTCAGTTCAGAAACGTTCTATGAGGATAATTTTGATATCTACAGGAAATATGCGGATTATGGAACAAAAGCCGTAGAAATGGAGACTTTTGCGCTGTTTTATCTTGGTGCAAAATATAATATAAAAACGGCAGCAGTTTTAACAGTGTCAGATATCGTATTTGAAAAGAAGCGGGCTGACAAAGCGTTAATCAAGACCGGTGTTGACAACTCCATAAAAATAACGTTGGGGCATTTTTAGGAGTGCTGGTTCTGTTTTCTTGAAGCGTTCGGAAAACGGGTCAATTTATAAGAACTGAATCATCAAAGTTACCAGTCAAATCAGGATAGTATTGACCGTATGATATTTTTAAAAAATTTGATATTTCGTCAGCAACATCCATAGTTATTGAGTAAATAACCGATAAAAGTATACCCTCTTCAAACGAAACTCTATATCTTTCAGATTGTCCCTCGTGGTTTGTTACGTTGAGAAAACCGTTGATTTTACCGTTATCACTCTCATTCATACTTAAACCTTTGATCCTGATGTTGCTGTTGGAGAGTATGCTTCCCAGCAGCTGAATGAAATTTGAGGATGAATCCTCGATATTGTTTTTATAACTGATAATATTTTCTGCTATACCGTAAGATAATGGGAAATAGTAGTGTTTATGTGTAACATCGGCCAGAACCGCAATCGGAACATCACTTTTTCCATCGTAATAAATCGAATCATACTTTAACTGCATAATAAAAATCCCCCTCGAAAAGAAACTATAAAAACTCCGGTCGGGTCTTTAAAGATCTTTCTTAGATTAATTGTACTGCAAAAATAATATTTTCCAATAAAACCGGTCACAATTCTGTATAAAAATTATCATTTCTTACAAAATTGTTAAAATATCCGAGGTAATTGAGGGCATGGTAGGCAACGATAGCTGCACTATTTGATAAATTAAGCGATCTTACATTACCCGGCATGGGAATAGTAATAGTATTGGGTAAGTTGTTTTTTATGTAATCTTTGGGTAGTCCGTCGGTCTCCGATCCGAAAAGGAGGATGTCACCATTCTTAAAATCAAAATCGTAATACGGAGTATAGCCCTTTGTTGTTACAAGTATAATCCGGTTGTCCGGATTGGCGGCAGTCATCTCTTCGATAGATTGATATTTTGATAGTTTAAGATGTTCCCAGTAATCGAGTCCAGCCCGTTTAACACTCTTGTCGTCCATGTCAAAAGCCGGTTTGCCGACAATGAAGAGCGGGATATCTAAACCAACGGCGAGTCGTGAAATATTGCCTGTATTAGGAGGAATTTGAGGTCTGTATAATGCGATTGTAACCATTGACAAAATATAAATTATTACCTATTATTTGTCAATAGGAGCAGAAAATGGAGATACACAACCTGATGGAAGATGTCGTTGACAATATACTAAATGATACATTGAAAGAGATGAAAGATATCTGCAAATGTCACCAGTGCTGGCTCGATATGAAATGTTATGCCCTTAATAAATTAAAACCGATGTATGTTGTATCTTCGAGAGGAATTATCCATTCTCAAAACAACAAAAGATCGGACTCTCAGATAGATATAGATGTCTACTCCGTAGTCATGGAAGCTATAAACGTAGTGTCTAAAACGAGGAGACATGATGAAACATCGATAGTTGAAGAGAGGATCGATTTCTTGAAATCGTATAAAGATAGTTTTTATTTTGTGTTTCCGTCAATCATAGGGAGGATAATCGACTCGTCAACACTGACTCCCGTATCCGGAGCCTCAGTAAAATTGGTGTGTCAGTCAGATATGTCGCCTGCCGTAATGATAAATGACAGATGGGCAAATCCTCTTCAGATCGTGAAACAGATGAACGGCTCTTTCAATTTTTGGCCTTCTCCAGTTAAAGCCTCTAAAAAGGGGATCCAGAAAACTTTTGATTTCATAATACAACTTGACACCGAAGGATACTCTGTTGCATCAAAATATTTTGAAATAACTTTGGTTTCAATTGAAAATAGTGATATAGTTTTATCAACAAAAAATTTCTACCAGTTAGATGATATTTATATGGTAAAAGATGAGTAACAATGGAGATAGAACCTTTAGACAGTAAACAATTTTGGAATCCTGAGGAAAAAGGTTACGATATACTCTGGGATTCTATGGATATGATGCCGGCTGTTCAGTTGAAACATGGAGTTTCGAGGCGGATTTATCCTCTGACCAAACAGTTTATTGCCGGTAGAGATAAGATGTATTTTATCAACGAGCAGATAGAGCTGAAAGGTCAATGGGACAACACCCCGGGATTTGGTTCGATGCTCAATCTCAAATTAAAAAATATAACCGATAAATCTATAAGTATTGCAAGGCTGATATTCCCGGCAGAGAACGGACTCGATTACTTCCTTAAGTCTTTTAACCCGTCAAACATTGCTTTTTTGAGGAATGGTTATCAGTCGTGGTCGACGACAAGAAGTTACCGACTGAAAGATAAGCCGCTTAGACCATGGTTGAGCCTTGTTTCATTAACGTCGAGTAATATGGCAAATCTCCCGAGCAACACGCCCGGCAATCTCTCCTCAGAAATGTACAGTGTCATAACCAACTTTCAGACAGACGAATCTTTCTTGGTAGGGCAATCAACAAACTTTAACCAATTTATATATATAAAAATGTACCTTAAAAGAAGGGAGACCAGGAAAAGTTACCTTGAAATCGTATACGATTTCGGACGGAAGGTTTTACTTCCCGGTGAAACAATCAACCTTGATGCAATATTATTTGCAAAAGGTGAAACCGTAAACTTACAAAGGAAGTATTTTGATTTTATAAAAAGGAAAAATAAAATAAATATTCCTGAGGGTAACTTCAGGGGATGGTGCAGCTGGTACTACTATTTTAATAAAATAACTCCGGAAATTATAATAAAGAATGTAAAACAGATAAAAGAGAAACAACTCGACTTCAATCTGATACAGATAGATGACGGTTATCAGAAGCACGTCGGCGACTGGCTCGATCTCATGCCGAAATTTTCGGGTAGGATGACAGAGCTTGCCGGAAAGATAAAAGAGAGCGGATATATACCGGGAATATGGCTCGCTCCGTTTATTGCCGACAAATCATCGAACCTGGTAAAAGATTATCCGGAGTTTATCCTTAGAACAGAGTACGGCAAGCCGATAACAGCCGGGTACAATCCAGTCTGGCCGGGGAAATTCTACTACAGTCTCGATATCACCAACATTAAGGTTGAAGAGTATATCAAAGATGTTATAAAAAC
>JBFZEO010000091.1:0-14448 GCA_041306845.1 Spirochaetota bacterium | reverse complement strand
TTTTACCATCTCAAACATACTTTCTTCTATCTTTGAGATTATTTCTGGTTTTACATTCTTAAAATTTTAAAAGATTATTTTCCGCTTATATATGAACAATACCCGTAAGATATCGGACCCTCTTTGGTTAATTCACAAGGGAAATCCTTGCAGTTGAAACAAATATCGATCCCCTTACTAAACGCACAGGAGCATATCTTACAGAACTTATTTTCCCGTGCGACACATCCGGCCTCACCATTGGGACAAACTCCCCGCTGCATTTTTGGGCATTTTTCACAAGCGATGCCGCAGACACCTATTCTCATAACTATCTCCTTTAAAGATTCATTTCCCTTCATTATTATTTGGCGGCTCAATCCCTTTCTTAATCATAAGATTTAAAACACCGGTCGGGATTCCCCTGCAGGAACAATTTCTTGAGTGCTCCAAATGCCATTTTATCCTCTGATCGCCAGTCGGATTTTTTACCATCCTATTCTGCTCGTGCCATTCCCTGTTTATCTTCCCCATATTCTCCTCCGGGTTGTCTTATTGAGTTGAATGGAATTCTGTCTTTTGTATTCAACAATGTTCCGCACATATATTACGTTTTGCCGCAGATATGTGCGAAATATCATCTATCTGTTTTTACTTTGGGCACCTCTAATAACCTGCTTTGCATTTCAAACGAAGTAGTTTTTCTCATAGACGAGAAGCTGAAGCCGCAGCATAATCTGTTTATGTGAAGATTTCAGCGACGAAATATATGAGAAAAAGAACGAGTATGAAATCAAGTGAGGTTATTAGAGATGCCCTTTATTGATTCCATCAGTTCGTAAAAATATTTTGCTTCACCGGTTTTAAATAATTGATACCATGCTTCTGATGTTTTTTCTTTCATCACTCCTGTTCTTTTGAAAACTTCATATGAGAAATCCAATGATCCGAATGAGGACGCTGTTATCAAATTATCATCAACAACTACCGGAGCATTTACATAGTAATCGGTTCCTGAATAATTTGGGCAGACCATTTTCAGATAATCTTTGTCATTACTCGTATGTTTTCTATTGTTCAATAGTCCTTTTTGAGCTAATGCCATTGTTGCACCGCATATCGCAGCGACTATAACTTTTTTATTAATCACTTCAGCTGCGATATTTAATATTTTTTGATTCTTTTCATCCATCCAGGTATCAGCTCCCGGCAAAATGAGCAAGTCATTATCCTTAAAATCAACATCAGCGATATCTTTATCAGGAGTAATTGTGATCCCGCCCATCGTTGTTATCGGTTTTAAGGTGTTCCCTATTTTTATTAATGATATTCTTTCTTTGCTTTTATCTAAATATCTACCGCTGTTTAATTCGGCAGTTATAAAACCGATCTCCCAGTCAGCTAATGTATCCAATACATAAACATAGCAATTTCTGCATGTTGTCTCTTTACTCATTTTCCCTCCGGTAAAATCTTTTTTTATCGTCTTTGCCGATACTTCCGTTTGAACAAAGGCTAATACAATCATTGTTACAAGCAAATAAGTTTTCAGCTTCATAATTTTATTCTCCTTCCGATAAATCTCCGGGTTGTCTCATCAGTTTGAATGAAATGCTGTCTTTTGTATCTCTAAAATACTTTAAGACAGCAGCTCATATCATCAAACTTCACCTCTGATACAACCCGGCTAAGTACATTCTCAACATCAAAACAGGACTACAATCCCATCACAACATACATTTTCTTGTTGGGAACATCATAGATCTCAAAAGGTGCGCTCAATGGGTACCCCTTTTCTGTCACATATTTAGCAAGTACCGGATAACATTTTGACGGTGCAAACATATAAGCGAGTCCGCTATTAACCGGGAATTCGATGATAACACAGTTCTTCTGCGGAATAAATCCTGTTTTTAGTCCAAGTTGTTCTGCCTTCACAATATCACTCTCTTTAATTACCGATCCGCATGAACTTCGCAGTTTATCGGCAGGAACTTTTGCCGGATCATCGTGATAGAGCCCTATTCCCACTGTGTTTTCTATGCCGTTTTTGGTGAGAATGTCATAAACTCTCTGAAATACAGGAAAAGTTTTTGCGTACGGTCCGGTAAAGTCCTCAAATGCGTAGTTGTACGGTCCCATCACACGCTCAGCGGCAACCGGCTTATAAAACAATCCGTTTACACCGCCGACGATAATTAGTGCTGCCGCTATAACAGCAACAGCCGAAACTCCGATAATTATCCCTTTCATCATAATCTTATCTCCTTAATTAAAATTGAACTGATAAGAGTATAACTGATGTGCGTGACAACAGTATGTCAGGTTTGATAAATTTTTAAAATATTTTCGGCGTGAGTTTTCAACAGTGTGCGATATCTTACCGGTTCCAGGACTTCAACCATATCCCCGAATGACAAAAGCCAACCGGCTATCCAGTTATCCTCGGGAAAATCAATATTTACGCATAGATCACCATTCTCAAGAACAGAAACGGTACTCTCATCGAAATACCCGCTGACATAACCGGAAAAATCTTTTTTAAATCTCAGTTTTAAATTGACAGTTGCCGTAACTGTTGCGGGTTTAGTGTCGATATAATCTTTATACGTTGCGTCACGTCTCACGAAAGTTTCGGATAGTTTTTCAACATCTTTCATTCTCGTGACCTTAAAGATCCTGAAATCAGCCCTTTCGCGGCAGTAAGCAAAAAGGTACCAGGCTGTCCCTTTGAGGATGATCGTCATAGGCTCAACAGTCCGTGACGTAACCGTCGACTGCTGTGATGTGTATTTAAATTTTATGATTTTGTTTTCGGCACAGGCGTTGTGAACATCCCTGAGTTTGTCCCTTATCCCGTCAGACACGCCCCAGGGGAGCATATCGATCACCGCTGTTTCATTGAGCGACTCCCTCTTATTTTGCGGGATAAGATTCTCTATTTTTTTGATGGCGATGTCGATTCCGTTATCGTCGAGGGTGTTGTTTATGCTTTTTAGTGCGGTGAGAATGGAACTCATATCGTCTAAAGAGAGATACTGCCTGTCGATTTTATAGTTTTCCATTATGCCGAAGCCGCCGTTATTACCCGGATATGAGACAACGGGTATCCCAGCGAGATTAAGAGCGTCTATATCACGATAGATAGTTCTCACATTCACCTCGAACTTATCCGAAAGTTCCTTCGCTGATATTTTATCCCTGTTTAGAAGCATTATAGTTATGGCAAGCATCCGGTCAATACGCATTTTTAATCCCGTCCATTGATATGCTGCAGAGTAAACAAAAAACAATTCCTGGTCAAGAATTATGAATTAAGAATTGTGGCGGGGGGGAATGGTTATCACGAAAACACCCGACGAACAAGGCAGGAGTCTTGCCCGAGCAGTAGTGATCCAGGTGCTCCAAAATATCAGTTGGCTTATGACCATGAGCGGCGCAGCCGCTTTGCGAAGCAAAATATCGAAAGTTCATGAAGATTGCTAACATCTTATGGAGAACAACTTCTCGATTGACACTAAGCCCCCAAAGCAGAATCAGGATGTATAACTTAAAATCACTATAAGCAGATGATTATTAATTCAATTTAGACATAAATTTATCTTCATTTACGATAAATCTATGATGAGTCCCTTTACCGATGAGCCCGGATTCGTCAGATGCTTCGATTTCAAAAACAAGTTTCTTCCCGTCTATCTCGGTCAGCTTTGCAGTGCAGGTTACTTTTGCCCCGATCCTCGTTGCCTTGACGTGGTCTATGTTCAGGTGAATGCCTACTGTTGTGTTGCCGTTCTCAAGTTTGCTCTGCACGAGGCAGAATGCGGTATTCTCCATAAAAGCGATCATTGAGGGCGTCGAGTAAACATTCATCCCGCCCGAAGTCATCGCCACAGCCGAGTCCGCCGGCGTTGTTGTACGCTCCTGAGTTAGTGTGTCTCCGATCTTTATCATAAAAAAGCTCCTTTTTTGTGTGAATGGTACGCTGAATAATATCACAAAAGTTCCCAATAATAAAGATTAATGAGGTAACTCCGGAAATTAGTAGTCCGCAGCTGCTCATATGAGCAGTTTACATTT
Organism: Spirochaetota bacterium; assembly: GCA_041306845.1. Classification (GTDB taxonomy): domain Bacteria; phylum Spirochaetota; class GWE2-31-10; order GWE2-31-10; family GWE2-31-10; genus JBFZEO01. Next base: position 10,392 of record JBFZEO010000091.1, on the reverse strand, counting down.
ACCGGTAAATTTCGATCAGATATTGCCTGAGAATGTTTAGATGCGCCCTTTGTATATTTATAAATTTCTGATATAATGAGGCACTTACGGAGATTACGTAAAAAGGAACTTAATATGCGGTTTACAATCGTCCTGTTACTCATGCTGATATCCTATTCTCTAACGGCAGAAAAGCTGACAAAAGAGAGCTACTTTGATGCGGAAAACAGCACCGCTGCATATAAAAACTATATCTATGATGACCAGAACAACATAACCGAAATCAAACAGTACAGCGGTGCCGGTGACCTGCAGGTCGTAACAAAATATCAGTATAAATTAAACCAGCTTACATATAGCGAGGAGTTATCCCCATTCGGCAAAAAGATAAAATACTCCACATATAAGTATCTTGACAGCAGGATAGCTCAGAGGATCGACTACTCCGAGGAGGAGAAGATCATAATGAGAATGGATTTTACATACAACAGCTCAAGACTCCAGTCTATAAAACAGTACAAAGGGGACGGGACGTATCTCGGACGGAGAGAATTCGAGTTTGACAAGAACGGATATCTCTCAAAAGATATCGATTACAGCGAAACCGGCAAGGAGCTCCTTGTGAGAGAGTATATCTATAAGAATGATAATGTTGACAGGATAATCATAAAACTTCGCGGTAACATAATCAGAACTGTTAAAAGGGAGTACTCTCCGGAATTTATAAAGAAAAACGAGCTGGGATTTAAATATAATTTTACCGGATTTTAACGATGAAGAAGAAAACTCTATTTATTGCTTTAATTTTAAATCTATTTTTCGCCGGTGCGCAGGGGTTTGATTACATCCCATATCAGGGGATATATAAAGAGATGCACAGTGAACATTTCACTGTTCTTTTTACAGACAGGTTCAGGGAGCGCGCTGTTCAGACATTGCGGTACAGTGAGGATATCCATCTCAAGATAAAAGAGTATCTCAAGTGGGCGCCGGATGAGAGAGTTATTCTCATTCTCACAGACGATACCGACCTGCCCAACGGTTTATCGACGGTGATGCCGCGTAATACAGTAATCCTTAATATGGTGAGTCTTGACAGGATTGACTCGCTGCGGGATGCGGATGATCCGCTTTACTCGCTGATCCTCCACGAACTGGCGCATATCTATCATCTCGATCAGGTGAGCGGTGCGGCTCTTTTCTGGCGGGTTCTGTACGGCAGGCTCTATTTCCCTAACCAGAACAGTTTCAGCTGGATGCACGAGGGTGTTGCGGTGAATGCGGAGAGTGACCTCGCAGCGGGCGGACGGCTTGACGGGAGTTATTATAAAACGATTTTAAAAGAGTTCATCGCCAAGCGGGGCAAGATCCCTTCTTATGACATGATAGTTTACGACGTGAAGATCTGGCCGAACAATGAGCTTGTCTATTGTCTCGGTTCGGAGTTTCTTCGATATCTCCGGACGAAATATGGTGAGGAGAAGTTTAACGCATTTATAACAGATAACTCAAACGATTTCTTCCCGTTCGTGTTTGAATTTGTGATGAAGTTCAGGAAGATTTACGGTAAGCCGCTTGGCAAGCTATGGCAGGAGTGGTCTGATTCTCTCGCGGCTGGGATGGGCTCTGTGAATGTGACTGATGATAAGGATCTGAGTAATACCCTTTTTACGTTTGACGGCAGCGTTGACAATCTCAGAAAGAGGAGTGACGGCATTTACTTTATCGGGAGGTCAAAGCGGAAAGGGAGCGGGATCTTTGTCTATAATAACGGTAAGATCAGTAAGGTTGCCGATGGCGAGATTCTGAATTACGGGTTTACACCGGGCGGATTGATATTCAACCGGCTGACCTACTACACCGGCGGATATACCTACTACGATCTCTATGTTAAAAAAGGTCTCTCCGTTAAAAAACTCACCTCGAAATTTAGAGTGGGATATTTTGATTATGATGAGGATAGAGGTTTTGGCGTTTTGACGAAAGATAACGACTTGTACAGGTTTAGTATTGGTGCAGACGATAGATTAACATTCAACAAGATAGAGACTGGCGTTAAGTTTAACTTTATAGAGAGACCGTCGATCTCGCCGTCGGGCGATGTAGTCCTGTTCTCTGCGCGGACGGAGAACAACTACGAGATATACAGGTTTGACCTTCGCGACAACCGGCTGACTCTGGAGAATGGTGTTAACGGTAAATATACGAAGTGGGCCTATGAAAATAGTTATATCTTTGTTGCGACGGGGGACGGCTCGGACGGCGTTTACTATTATGATATTTTGACAAAGAGATCGGAGCGGGTGACGACCTATAACTCGGGTTTTATCTATGATATATTTACTGCCGATGACAGGGTTCTGATAAGTTACTATAATAACTCCGGCGCCGTTGTTTGTCAGGATTATCTGGCGAATAGTGAGGAGAGTTCCATTCCGCAGCACACGACCGGGCGGGTTAAGACAGATGAAGTCGATATATCGAAGGAAAAACTTTTTAATCCGTTTGTCTATCTCAAGCCGGAGATCTACGGATTGCTGCCGGTCGTTCTCGACAGCACGTTTGAGATAAACCGGTTCAAGTTCAATAATATTGCTCCCGGTGTTTTTATCTATAATCGGGAACCGCTCGGATTTTTTAACTATTTTGTGACTTTGACATATGACTACGGATATAGGCTGCCTGAGGTAAGCGGTAATCTGCAGTGGTATCTACCATATGGGTTTTCGATAAATTACTCATTCAGCAACAACGCATCGCAGGAAATTTACTTCGGCAGGCACAGTAACGAGCTCTCAAACTCCATCGGTCTTGTTGAGAATGTTATGCTGAACAATTATAATTATCTCACCCTTGCGGCGGACGGGACGGCTTTTCTGAAGGAGAATGGAGAGAATCCTTTTATATATGACACAAGTTTTTATCTCTCACAATCGCTGAGTTACACCGCTGTCAATAATGTAAAATATTTATCTCGATGGAACCGCGGGATAAATGTCGGCGTTTACGGATATGAGAAATTTGCTGTCGGCAACTCTGCCGATAATTATTATGCGGTTAAAGCGGTTCTCAAGACGCGATACCCATTCTTAAATAATATATTTTTTACCGATAACTCCGCCGGATACGATCTCACAGGCAAGGGCAAGTTCTATGTGACGACCGACATGATTAACATCTATAACGGATTGCTGGGCGGGGTGGCGGCGGGTGCGTTTTGCGTTGACACCAAGGCGTTTGCATATCAGCTGGGCAATATTTTCTTTGTGAATGATTATATTGCGTGCGATATCGGGATCGATTCCCAGTTTTATAAGGGAACTCAATATGCGCATTTCTTAACTTTCGGATTTAAGGAGATATATGCGCGTAACTTCGTGGAGTTTGTGGCTGTCAATCTCAGCAGTTCTCCGGAATTTCTTGTGGACATCGCAACGGAAATAGGTGTTGATTTATTTATAACTTATGGTAATATCGATGTGACTCTTGTGACCGGAGCATCTGCCGGGTATACAACGATTTATAACGGATTTACAGCCAATTTATATTTAACTCTAAATTTTGGTTTATAATATGGGGGGATTTCTTATGAAAAAATGTCTATTTTTCATTATTTACGCGACGATAACCATTCTCATGCTTGCTGCTGATCCTACCGATCCTAAAGATCCGAGTGACTCATCTGTGAAATACAATACTGCTGCAAAAAGCAAATACAACATTGACTATAAAAAGAACAACGGGTTTTTTTATAAAGGGTTTAATGAGAGTTTTAAGAACTTTTACCTCGACGGGCTGAACTGGGAGGGGAACTCTGCCGGCAATCAGAAGTTGTTGATCGATTTTGTGAAATCCATAAGGATAATCGGTTATCAGATGGAGAAGATGCCGTCTAAAAACAACATGTCGCTCATTTTTTACAAACCATATGTTTTCGACATTGAGTTGAGGAATGGGACTATGATTAAGAATGTGAGAGGGTCGATTAAGCAGATTAACACATTTGATGCATATAACGAAACAGGTATGGAAAAATGTTATACATATTTTGTGAGGACATGGATCGAGGATCAGAAGAAATTTTATGATAACGGTTCTTCGGATTATGAAGAGCTTCCCCCTGTTCCTAAAGAGGTTATCACGTTTTTGGAATTTAAGTAGTTTTTTGTTAAGTTGTCAGAATGTAAAAGTTGTTTGTGATGTGCCGGCTTAAATCCGGTAATTACAAAAGGCTGTTTTTATGAAGGTTCTTGCAAAAAATCCGTCTTTTAAAAGCGGTATTTTTGCAGGAGGCTCTATGGAACAAGTATTTTGAATATTTGCGGTTCTATCTTTATCTCGGCAGGAAGTGTTCCGGCATGTTCTCCGTCGAGGTCGAGGGTTATCCTGTCGTTTGTATTTATTGTAATGCTTTTGGTTTTAAAGTATATCACATTCGGGTTGTTGATGTGTTCTCCCGATTGAATCTCCATAAATATCCCTATCAGATCCTGTATATCACATTTTCGGAAGAGCAAGCAGTCAAGGAGTCCGTCTTCGGCGGTGGCGGTCGGTGCCAGATTTTTAAAGCCGCCGATTGAGGATGTATTTGATATCATAAACATAAGGATCTCTTCGTTCCCATTAAACTCATCGCTTATGATCTCAGCTTTAAACGTTTTTAGAGTATTGACCGCCAGTCTCTTGAGTCCCTCAAGGTAGTACGCCATGCTTCCGAAGATCGTTTTCATATCTCCGGGGACTTCATGGGCAATCTCGGTGAGAAACCCTCCGGCGGCTACATTCACGAAATATTTATCATTTACTTTGCCGAGGTCGACAGTTTTTGTTTTACCGGATTTTATCATTCTGCAGAATTTGTCTACGTTGTTTGTCAGCGACATATATGCGGCAAAATCGTTTACCGTTCCGGATGGGAGGATGGCGACCGGTATCTTTGAGCCTGAGTCGGCAATCCCGGATGCAACCTCGTTCAGAGTGCCGTCACCGCCTGAGGCTATTATGATGTCCCAGTTTTCTGCGGCTGTTTTTTTTGTCTCTTCGTAGGCATCATTCTTTTTTGAGGTGGCGAACTTAGATACAACATATCCCTCATCGAGGAGGATTTTGGCGATTTGCTCAAGTTTTCCTTGAGCAATCTGCCTTCCTGATGAGGGGTTATATATTATTCTTATCTTTTTAAGTTCTTTTCTCATTTTGTTGAATGTATCATTCTTTAAAGATATCCATCTTTTCGATGAGGGGTTTTCTGATCTTCTCAGTGCCTTGATGAAGTTCATCGATCATGCTCATGATCTTATCTACCTGGAGCTGTTTTAACCCGTCTTTATCATCAGCGTCGAGTTGAGGATTATCAGCGATCACTTTTTCGGTGAAATCTTTTGACTCAAAAACCTCTCCGAAAGTGAACATCACAATGTCTTTTAGGATCGGTTCTCTTGTCATATCCTCGTGTTCCTTAGGAGGCATATTGTTTCCGTTTACAGCACAGCAGCATACGTAGTCAAACTGGTTAAGATATGCCATGGTCTCTTTCATTCCCTTTTTAGAGTCGGGGTCCCATTCTCTGTAGCGCGTCCCGGTAGGATACATGAGAAAAATGGATTTTTTGTGTTTTAACTCGAGGATTTTCCGCGAAGATCTCATGTTGATTTTCTTTGCGAGTTCAAATTCATCGTGCTTTGACTGATCCTGATTAAGCTTGTGCATACCTCGGATGGGATATATAACAACTCTTGTGAACATTTCGGTAAAAAGTTTTACGAGCGGCGTCTGGTTGAGCTTGACTCCGGCAACAAATATTATTCTGTCAAAAATTTCTTTTAGATCTGTTTTTTCATAATCATAAAATCTCGCGAACAAACTCGGAACGTCGCAGTTGGAAATATGCTCCGACAGAATAAGGCAGGATTTGCCTTCCAGTGCCAGTTTATTTAACTTTAGTATGTTTTCTACACCTATAATTGTACTTCCCGGGAGATGTGTCTTTCTGACCATCTCAAGGAAATCTGCTCTATTCTCAGTGTGAGCTTCCTGATAGACATTGTCCGGGGAGATCTCAAGGTCTTCGTTCATCTTTGATTTTTTCATCATCGTCTTTGCGTGGTCAAAAAACTCTATTGTCATATCTCTTTTAGATGTGTGATGCATTCATAAACTCCAAATTTAAATCTTATTTGCAATGGGTATAATAGCATAATTATATTAAATGTTAATACTAAAAAGTAATTATTTTATCCCTGCCTGTGGTCTTAGCGGAGTACAGAGCTCTGTCAGCACGCTCTATTAAAGAGTTCTCATTTTCATCGATTCGGAATTCGGTTATTCCCATACTTACCGTTTTTTTTATTGTATGATTAGCGTCTTTGTATTCAAGCAGCCTTATTTTCGACATTATTCTTTCTGTAAGACTCACAGCTTCAGAAAGTGCTGTATCCGGTAAAATCAGGAGGAATTCTTCCCCGCCGTATCGGCCGAAAAGGTCAATCTCCCTTGTAGATTTTTTTATTTCTCCGGTTATCATTTTCAAAATCGCATCTCCAAGCTGATGTCCGTAAGTATCGTTAACCTCTTTGAAGTGATCTATATCGATCATTGCTATCGACAGCTTGGTTTTCATCCTTTTTGCACGGAGCATATCATTCTCCAGGAAATCGAGGATCGCACCTCTGTTATAAATGCCGGTCAGCCGGTCATGAGTCGAGGCGTATCTGAGTTTATCGTTGAGCTTTCCGATCTTGTTTATAGCGTTTTTTAATTTCATTGTTTTGTCTAATATCTTTTGAGTGAGTTTTTCCTCCCTTGCCACGGAATTCTTTAATCTATGATTTCTGATTTTTAATTTTTTGTTGATAGATTTTATTCCGCATGTGAGTCTCTTTAAATGGGCATGATTTTTTACACGGGCGATAAATTCCTCGTGATGAAACGGTTTTTGTATATAATCGCTTATTCCGAGTTCAAACAGTTCCGATATCTCATTGTCAGAATTAGACTCCGCCGTCAAGATAATAATTGGGACATTTTTATAGAAATTTGTTTTTTTGAAATCTTCGATAAAATCTCGCCCGGACATATCCGGCATCATCAGGTCAAGCAGGATAAGGTCGTAGGACATATCGAGACTTTCAAATGCCTGCTTTGCATTCTTAAAAACACTCGTATTTATGCCGACCTCAGTAAGAGTTGTTTTTATGAGAATGAGAATATCATCAGAATCGTCGATTGCCATTACTTTATAAGGATTTGTCGTTTTAATGGTAGACCCCCGTACTTATAACATACAATTTGAGTGAAATATCTCTATTGTATATTATAGTACGGATTGTCAAATTTAATTGAAAGACCTGCCGTATAGTTTTGTTATTTCGGCTAAGTCAGATATTATTTTTGGAGTGATCTTATTGGCTTTATATCTCCACATCCAGTTGCCGGAAGGTGTTCCCGGAGTGTTCATCCTTGACGATGAGTCAAGCGACAGTACATCCTGCATCGGTGCTATAGCCAGCATAGCTGTTGAGCTCCATGCACTGCGGATAAATGAAAAACTTACCTTGTTGCCGGTTATATTGAGATATTTTCTTACATAATCTTTATCAATCTTTTTTGCAGCATTAAACCAGCCCTGTGCGGTGTCATTGTCATGTGTTCCGGTGTAGACAACGCATCTTTGATTGTAAACATGCGGGATAAAAGTTTTACTGCTTGCTTCCAGTGAGTCAAAGGCAAACTGCAGAATTTTCATGCTCGGCAGAGAGTATCTTTCCCTCAAAGCTACAACGTCATCGGTTATGATTCCGAGATCTTCGGCTATCATAGGGATCTCACCGAGCTCCTGATGAATAATTGCAAATAACTCCTCCCCGCAGCCTCTCTCCCATTTACCGTTCTCAGCCGTTTTATCTCCGTAAGGGATCGACCAGTATGCCAACAATCCGCGGAAGTGATCGAATCTTATTATATCAGACAGTTCGAGGTTGCCTCTTAATCTTGCAATCCACCACTTGAACCCATCCTTTTTCATCCTTTCCCAATCATAGATCGGATTGCCCCACATCTGACCTGTTGCACTGAAATAGTCTGGAGGAACCCCGGCAACACAAGTGGGATTACTATCCTTGTCAAAAAGGAACATCTCTGGATTTGCCCAAGCGTCGGCGCTATCGTAAGCAACATAGAGCGGTATGTCTCCTATCACTGTTATATAATTTGTGTTGGCATAGGCTTTTAGAGCTTTCCATTGTTTGAAGAATATATACTGCATGAAGTCATAATATTCTACGTCTTTTGCAAGTTTTACTCTGTGCTCAGATAACGCATGCGGTTCACGTGTTTTTAATTTAGACGGCCATTCCGACCACGGTTTTCCGTTAAAACTGTCCTTTATTGACATAAACAAACTATAATCTTCGAGCCACGATTTATTTGTTTCTGTAAATCGTTCAAATTTCTTTATCTCGACAGGATCATTTTTCTTTATGAAGTTCACATACGCTTTCTTGAGAATGGGATATTTCCATTGGAACAGCCTGCCGTAGTCAACGTGGTCTTCCGGGAATGGTTTGTCCGGAGTGATATCTTTAGTAGTCAAAAGTCTCTCTTTAACCAGCAGTTCGAGATCGATGAGGAGCGGATTACCGGCAAAAGCAGAAAAGCACTGATATGGAGAATCCCCATATCCGGTCGGCCCCAGCGGACAGGTCTGCCATATCCGTTGTCCCGATTTTATCAGGAAGTCTATAAATGAAAACGCCTCTTTACCGAGTGTTCCTATACCGTATTTCCCCGGCAATGAGGTCGGGTGCAACAAAATTCCACTTTTTCTTGTAAACAACATAAAATCTCCTCCAAAAACTGTTCATTCAATAATACAAAATTTATCCATTAAATAAAATATCTTTTTACCTGATTATCAGCTTTTTTTAAACTGATTTTAACCACTTTTTACTATTGAACCTCAAATAAAATATAATAGTTTTGACTATCTCATCCGCCGATATTGCAACAAATATTACTATAAATCCCGCCTTAAAGACAGGCCCGGCGAGATAAGCAAGCGGATATCCGATGCAAAGTCCTATAAAAGTAGTTATCATTATAAAGAATGTATCTTTGCCTGCCCTTATCGATGTAGATAGAAGACCACAGCTGATGGTAAAAAACTGTCGGCAGGCGAGGATTATGATCGCCGCTATGCAGATCGTTGTGTATCCGGCAGAGATCTTAAATATCGACGGTACTGCCCACGAGAATGCGATTATTATCAACGACGGGATTATTGATGCGAGCAATGTGAATTTGTAGGCTTTTTTTATGAAGTTATAAGCCTCCTCTTTATCTCCTGCGCCTATAAGATGCCCGGCAGTTATCCCTGCGGATGTGATAAATCCGCTTGTTATTATCCATAGGATCGATTGAAATTGACCGACCGCTCCGAAGACAGCCAGTGACGAGGAACCGGCAGTTCCAACTATGTCAAGGTAGAGTATCCCCGATATCTGCCAGATTGCCATATCAGCAAGAATGGGGAAACTTAGTTTTATCATATCTTTCAGTTCCTTTATATCTGGAATGATAATGTTCCTTAAAGTCGGCATTTTACCTTTGTTTATAGCTGTAAAGACAAATATAACATTCCCGGCGAGAAAAGAAATTACCGAAGCCCACGCTGCACCGGCTATCTCAAGTCGTGGAAATCCGAAATTACCATAAATCAGCAGATAATTTAAAACCACATTGATTATCGTAGTTGCAAGCTGCTGAAAGAAGACGGCCTTTGAATCTCCCGATGAGTTAAATGCGATAGACAATGCGGAGTTAAATGCAACAAGGATAAATGAGAGCGAGATTATTTTCATGTATTGTGTGGCGTATCCGATTACAACCGGATCATCACTTATCAGAGCTGCACACTGTCCGCTGAAGTGGTACAGGATGGCAGTCAGGATTATCGAAATAAGAGAAGACATAAGGATACTTAATCCTACTGCCCTTTTAAAACCGTTAAGATCTTTCTTGCCCCAGAGCTGAGTTGCGATTATCCCGCCGGCGTTGGTAAATGTCCAGATCAGAATCGTGAAAACAAAAAAATACCTTGTTGCAACGGTTAGTCCCGCCATGTATTGTTCACCGAGTCTGCCGACCATGAAGTTATCTGTCAGCCCGACGATATTTCTCAGCAGGAACTGCAGTGAGAGCGGTATGGAAAATATAATAAACCGTTTTGCATCAAATTTGTCTATTGAGTGCATTTACTATCCTTTTTTTAAAATGATTCCGCTCATCGCCGGGATTCTTAGGGTTTTTCCTGCTGCGTTATTTCTTATGAGATCTGTAAAGTTTCCGTCTGTTTCCATCGAAATCTCTTTGTTTGAAGGGTTTATAACCATTCTCACACTGCCGCTCTCTGTAAAT
>JBFZEO010000089.1:0-2882 GCA_041306845.1 Spirochaetota bacterium | reverse complement strand
CTTCTCATATTCCAGCGGGTCACCAAAACGTTCTCTTTGAATTCTTGTGACGTATAAAACATCAAGATCCTTCCCGCAATATTCGAGAGACTCAGTTTCGATGAAATTTATTTTTTTCTGTCTCAAGTACTGTTTGTATGTTTCCGGCATTTTTAACAGATCCGGCGATATCAGATACAGGCTTACGTTATAGTTAGCAAGTGCCATTGAGAGTGAATGGACTGTTCTTCCGTATTTTAGATCGCCGAACAAACCTATTTTTAAACCGTCTATATTGCCAAATTGTTCCTTTATAGTAAAAAGATCGAGTAGTGTTTGGGTTGGATGTTGATTTGAACCGTCTCCTGCGTTTATGACAGGAACAGTTGAAACCTCGCTTGCCGCCCTTGCTGCCCCCTCTAACGGATGCCTGATTACAATGGCATGGCAATAACCGGTTACAGTTTTTATGGTATCCTTTAGTGATTCCCCTTTCTGAACTGAAGAATTTTGAGAGTCAGCAAAGCCGATGTAAGTACCACCGGAAAGGGCTACAGATGATTCGAATGATAAACGAGTTCTCGTTGATGGTTCAAAAAAAAGAGTTGCTAAAACCTTACCCTGCAGGATATTGGGGTGATATTTTTTCTTGACCTCATCCGATTTTAACAAAATATAATCGATCTCCTCCTTTTTTAGGTCTCTTATCGATATAATATGTTTGTTCTTAAAGTTCATAAAAATATCCTTAACTATTATCTATAATCTTTTTTGATATCTGTCAAGTAGACTTGTCGGGATTATTCCATTTCTGAACAAGTAATTCGAGTGTTTTTTCGCCATCCAGGTCATCTTCCAGATTAACTGTTTTTATAAGATTTTCTGGAATTTCTTCTATAAATTTTGATGGCGTTTTTAATAAAACCTCATTAAATTTCATCCTTTTTTTAGGATAACTTATAAATAATTTTTCTCTCGCTCTGGTAACAGCTACATAAAAAAGCCTTCGTTCCTCTTCGTCAGTCCCGGTTTCCTCGATTGTCTTTTCGTGCGGAAGCAGTCCATCCTCAACTCCGACAACAAAAACGATCTTATATTCGAGTCCTTTAGCAGAATGGATACTCAACATATTAACCTGGTTATCATTCTCATTATCCTCATCTTTTGAAGCTAAACTTATACGCTGTAAATACTCATAAAGATTTGGTTCAAAATTATCCGGATTTTTTTCATAATTATATATAGATTGGATTAATTGCGATATATTACGCATTTTATTTTCAACAGATTTTATATTTTTCGTTTCACTCAATAATTTTCCCTTGTAATCGATCTCATCTACGAGCTGTTGAACTGTTCGGGATATATTTTTTGGTTTAAAAATAAGCTCTTTATATTTTTCTATGAGATTATAAAAATCTTCAAGATACGGAGTTATCTTGTTACCGGCTAAATTGAGTCTTACATAATCCTTAATTGCCATATAGATAGATGAATTTGTACTCTTTGCGTGTTCCATGAGGGACATTACTGTTGTACTGCCGATACCTCTTTTGGGATTATTTATTATTCTACTCAATGCAACCTCATCGTCATGGTTGGCAATAAACCGCATATAACCGAGTATATCGCGTATTTCGGCTCTTTCAAAGAATTTTAAAGCACCTATAACTTTATATGGGATGGTATTGTCTCTAAAAGCCTCTTCAATTGGCCTTGAAAGGGCATTCATTCTAAAAAGAATACCAAAATCCTTATATTCATATCCCTCAGCCCGAAGTTTACTAATAAATGAGATTATAAAACCGGCCTCTTCATCTTCATCTTCAGCCTCATAAAAAGAGATCTTATCTCCGGATTCTGTTGTAGTCCAAAGTTTTTTTGATTTACGCTGTTTATTTTTGTCAATAATTGCATTTGCCGCCGTCAGGATGTTGCCCGTTGACCTGTAATTTTGCTCCAGTTTTATCTCTCTGATCGGATGAAAATCCTTCTCAAAAAGCGATATGTTTGTAGAACTGGCACCTCGCCACGAGTAGATAGACTGGTCATCATCACCTACAACCGATATATTTTTTGATTTTATAGCGAGCATTTTGATCAATTTATACTGAAATAAAGAAGTATCCTGATACTCATCGACCAGAAAATACTTCCACCTTTTTTGGTATTTCTCAAGAATGTCTGGATGCTTCTCAAAAAGTTCAATGGGAAGTTTTATTAAATCATTAAAATCAAGAGCATTGTATGAAAATAAATATTCCTGATACCTTTTATAAACTTGATGTATAACTTCGTCAGTTTCAGGGGAGAATGAACTTTTTAGATTCATTTTTATTTGACCAACTTTTATAGACAACTCATAAGGATCATAAACATCTTCCGGAATTCGCAGTTCCATAAGAATATCTTTCATCAATTTTGTAGTATCATAATCATCATAGATTGAAAATTTTTTTCTGTATCCGAGATTCTCTATCTCTTTCTCTAAAATCTGTAGTCCAAGTGAGTGAAACGTCGTTATAGTTAAATTCTTTTTATTGCCTGCCGGTATCAGTTGTAAAGCTCTCTCTTTCATCTCTTTAGCGGCTTTATTGGTGAATGTTACTGCAAGTATTGATCCTGAAGTTATACCGGTTTCTATCATGTATGCAATCTTATAAGTAATAACTCTTGTTTTACCCGAACCTGCACCTGCCAGAATCAGCGAAGGCCCGTTTATAGACAAAGCTGCTTCCAATTGTTCTCTATTTAGAATTTTACTCAAATATTCAGCTGTAACCATTAAATCCTAATCCCGATTGACCGATTTTAAAACATTATTTGTTTACGGTTATAAAACCCGCCGCTTTTTTAGCTTTATCTCTTATAGTATCGATATCAGAGCCTATTTTATCGTAAAC
>JBFZEO010000088.1:0-6413 GCA_041306845.1 Spirochaetota bacterium | reverse complement strand
ATTTACTATGTTTTTATCTAATTTAAAATTTAAAGAGTATGACTCCTGTTTGTCTTGATTAAGCAGTAATCCTTTTGTTTCAACTTTGATTCCGTCGTCAGTTGAATAAGAGCCCGATATGCTTCCGGTGAACCTGTCTTTTCTTGTATTAAAGGTGATATTTTCTATTTTTATTTGTTTATTCATGGCTTCGATATCGAAGTTTAACACGCCTTTTTCAGCGTTAAATCCAGGCATATTATCCAGAGTAAGTTTTGATCTTATCATAGTTAAATATCTTGTATTTATCCCGAGATTCCCATTGAGCCGGATCTGTTCATTTTCTACCGGCAGGATAAAATCATTAAACGAAAGATATAGGAATCCTGTTTCTTCTAAATAGTTAAAATTAAAGGTTTTATTTATGTTTCCATAGATTGAATCTTTATTCATAAATAATGTGCCTTTATAATCTTTTCCGTTGAATCTTGCGTTAAGTTCACTATTTTTATTCTTGAGATCGGCTAATATTTTGAGGTCGTATGTTTTATTGTTAATGGATGGATTCTTTAGATGGATGTTGCTGTTAAAGAATGAAAATAAAAAGGAATATGTGTTTTTACTGTCAATAATGTTTACTTTTGATTCTTCAGAAAAAACAATATTTTTAGCGGTGTTGTAGCCGATGTTAAATTTTGTATTCACGAAAATCGGATTTTTTAAGTCGTTTTTTGGTATGAATGGATTTAAATTGAAATTATCAATATCCACCGATATTTTATTGTCATTCTCTTTTGTGATCAGCATATTGTTAAATGGAGAAAGTGTTTTTAATGTAAAATTATTTATATTATGATAATTTGCCTGATACCAGAAGTTATCAAAATGATAGTTATTTATCGATAATCCATTGCTTTTTAGATTTATCTCACTCCCGATTTTATTAAGGTTTATTTCACTGTTTAGAACCAATGTACCTATTTTGAAATTGTTGCTTGTTATTTTAAAATCAAGACTGCTCAAATTTGAAGATGCCGAACCGGACACTTTTAATGAGTTTTCCGGATTCCCATTCTCAAACAGATCCAATTTACTAATGGTGAGTCTTGAATTGTCAAATTTAATATCATAATCAATTTTAACGTTTTTTTGTTTCAGCAGATCAGAAAATAGAAGATCTCCTTCCAAAAGACCGCTGTAATCTTTTTTTGCTGTATCAAACTCCACTGCAGCTTTAAGGTTAATTTCTTCCGGAAGTAATTGATTGTCAGTTCCGTTCTTTATGATATCCTTCTTTTTTAGATTATTCATATCAGTCTGGATACTTATCAAGTTGTCTGTTTTTGAAACATCGAGTGTTATGGGAAGCGTGTCTACCATTCTGCTGAGTCTGAAATCTGTGCCTGACGAGGCGAAATATAGCTTTTGCTCGCGGAGATATGTACCGTTAAGGTTTATGTTGTTTATCATGAAATATACTTTTGACGATATTTTGTTGTCATTATTAAATATAATCCCGTTTATATCGAGTCCGGTTTCATATATGTTTTTTTTGTTATCGAGATAACCGCCGGAGAGCGATGACAAGATGGTAATTGTGTCGTCTTTTAGTTTTAGATTTGTAGATTTTATGTTCAGGTTTGTTATAAAGTTTTTGTTTTTGATGTTCATTTTTATATTAAAAATATTTATTTGCAGGTCGTCAAAACCCAAGTCGAGTCTTGTTATAGGTTTGCCTTTTTTGGTATCAAAGTTTTCTGCAATCTTTTTTAGATTATCGAAATTTGTTTCGTAATATATTTTGTTTATAGTTATCTTTTTGATAACAGATTTTATCCCGCCGCCGGTAATGATTTTTAGAATGGAGTAGTGGAGTGTGACATCGCCTATCATTATTTTTTCAGAATTATCTTTTTTATATAGTGCCACCTGATATATTTTTATGGATGGGGTTATATTAGGATAGAAATTTTTATATTTTATCTGGTAACCGGTCGATTCTTCTATACCTGCTAAGATCTCATTCTTTGAACTTACAAAGTAATTGTAAACTTTTATGTTCACAAACAACGTAAGCAGGAGAAGCAGGAGAATTATGATAATAAAAATACCAATGTTAAGAAAAATATATCTTCTTTCCAATTATTATCCTCAGTTGGTTATAATATACTCAATCTAAGAGATATTTGACAGTAATAATAGCTGTCTGCACCCTATCTCCGCTGTTAAAATGCCAATTACCTACGATTTCGAGAAATTTTGTGTCATTTTTTATCTCACCGCTCGACTTAATTATTTTTTTATCAGTCACATCGCCGCTTGTATTTATCCGGATCTCTACAGTCAGCTCAGTCGATGATATAAAATCGAGTGTTTTTAGTTCTTCATATTTGTTGTTTAAGAGAGTTCTCTTTTCGCCGTCGTTAAATTTTATCCCGTCGGTCTGCGCTGTGATGTCATCCTCCATGATGTTAAATGTTTCACCTGCGAGGAGATTTTTTTTCTGTTTTTTGAGGAATGTTTTTGTTTCTGTGTTAACCGGAATCTCAGATGGAGCATCATGGGGTTTTATTTCCGGTGCATCAACCTGATAATCTATTTTAAAATCAGTCATATTGGTTTTTATTGTTTTATTTAAGAAAATCTTTTCAAGTGTTGTTGTTTTTTTAAATCGTTTGATCTGTTCTGTTATATTTCTTAGGTCGGTTTTGTTTTTTATTAATTGCATAGTTATTATCTTTGTCTCATTTTTTGTATAGTTAAGATTCAGTTTCAGTGAGTTTTTGCCGGCTATGTAGATAATGAGCACTATGCAGTGAATAGCAATTGAGATTATAAACATTATTTTATACGTCTTATCCATATTAGTTCTCTTTATTTTTTGTTACTAAAGATATATTCGTAATTCCGGATAGTTTTAATATGTCAATGATGTCAACTATAGATTTATAATCAGCACCGCTGTCACCAAAAATAAATGCTGTTGTTCCCTCTTTTATATCATTCTCATTAAGAGCATTATAAAAATCTGCCATTTTTATCGAGATGCCGTTTAGGGCTAAATTCTGTTTATCATCGATCTCTATGTATATTTTGTCCCGTGATATGGAACTTTCCGCTATAAATGAACCGGGCAGATCGATCTTTAAAGATCTGTCTATATCAAATGTTGAGGCTGCCATGAAGAATATGAGGTTCAGAAATATAATATCAAGCATCGGAGTCATGTCGATGCCGGATTTATGTTTTGATCTCCGTTTAAACTTCATTTTCCTTCCTTGATGCTTTTAACAAGCAGAGGATTGTATCTGAGATCACAAGTTCAAAGTTTTTTATCTCTTTTTCTATTCTCGCAGAAAAATAATCATGAAAGAAAGTTGCCGGGATCGCTACAGCAAGCCCGACAGCTGTAGTTATAAGTGCGCCAGATATTCCGCCGGCAACGATAGATGCGTTGCTTGTTCCTTTGGCAACTATCTCATTAAAAGCTCCGATCATACCGATGACAGTTCCAAAAAGTCCGAGAAGCGTAGAAACTCTGGCAAAAATACCGAGAGCTTCAATTCTCTTATGATAAGCGATATCAATCTCAGTAAAAACAGAGTCAAGTCTCTCTGTGAGCTCATGTTTTGATTTTACACTCGAATCAAATATCTCTGTTAGAAGTTTTTCGAGCGGGTTTTTGTTAGAACTCGATCTTATCATGTTCCTGAGCTCGGCCACGTTGCCCGGTAGGAACTTACGGTATGTAGAATAGTTTATTTTGTTTTTAGAAAAGAAAATTGCCCGTTCCAGTATGATGGCAATTGTAAATATGGAAAAAACTGATATTATTCCTACTATTACAGTACTGATTATCTGCGTCATAAAAAACTCCTGTAAATTCTAATTAAAGGGTGTTCCCCATATATATCATAAAAAAAGAGCTTAAATAGTTGGTGTTGATACCATTTCTCGCAATACAAATCCCATTCTAAAAGAACAGCTTGACTCCGCC
The DNA here is from genome assembly GCA_041306845.1 of Spirochaetota bacterium. Lineage (GTDB taxonomy): Bacteria > Spirochaetota > GWE2-31-10 > GWE2-31-10 > GWE2-31-10 > JBFZEO01. The sequence goes on along the minus strand of JBFZEO010000088.1, from coordinate 2,437 downwards.
CGAGATCTTAAAATCCGGCACAACCTGAATGCCGCCGGTAAAATCGGTAAAGCAAACTCCGGCATTTATATCAGTATACACCAAACTTATATCATAAAATCTTAATTCAAAACCGTTATTTACATTTACAACAAAGTCGGTAAAATAATCGGTGAGATAGAATTGCGGTCGAATGTGAATGTAGACTCCATCAATTTTTATCTCTTTGAGTCCGGTTGCGATCCCGGCTGTGTTTATGAGGGTGTTTTTGAGAATGGTAAAATTCTCCAGATTAAAAGTAAAGTTCTTTGTTTCAATATTCATCATTGCCGAGAATATGTATGAGTCCGGAGTGTTAAAACTTACATTCTCGGAACTTATGGTAAAAAGCGGTTTAACTCCGAGTGCGGCGGCATTTATGTCGAGACGGAGGTTTTCATGATAAAATGAGACCGCGATTCCGGCGGCATCTTTTTCGATTATCTTTGCCATTTTGGGGATATATTGACTCTTATCGGTTATCTCCTCTTTGTATGCCTTGATGTAAAAGATATTTTTTAATATCAGTCCCATGAAGAGTTCCGGATCGTATCCGATAAATTCTGATGTAAAGGTGAGTTTGTTGTTGTTGCCGAATGTGAAAAAATCTCCCGTATATTCAAATCTGTTTTTTATAGAGTAATGGTTATTTATAATGTTAAAATCGGTACCCATTCTAAAACTATCGCCGCAATGCAGCTCAACACCGGCTGCCGGAAGTAAGAGATTGTCGAAGTACGAGTAGTTTACGTTATTATAAGCGTCGAGTTGCAGTGAGTTGTTTATCTTTAGTACAGACTTTATACCGGAGCCGAAACTTATCTCTTTGTTTCCCGGATAGCAGTCGAATTTCGCCGGCACATATATCTCAAAGTCTTTATTTTTTATGGCGTTTACAGCATTCAAAAAAATATATTTATCTGTACGGATTGTCTCTATCTTGTGAGTATTATTTTGTCCGTTGTATTCGTAGTAGTTTAAGAGTGTATATGTTCTCTCTGAGTCGACGTAACTCGTTGTGCCTGACGAGTTCTTTCTATTTTTTACAGAATGTAGATCTGTTTTGTTGATAAGTGTTTTAACTATTGATGGTGAATTAAAGTTTATAGGATCGGTATCTGTGTAATATGCATAATTAGGTTTTGTTGATGGTTGCGAAATTTTTAAATTTTCAAAGTAATATCCCTCATTGCCTATCGGATTGATGTAGATATTTTCTGATGATATTAAGATTGTTATACTTTCATTTTCTTGGGAATAGCTATTTTGTGTTACGACAGATGTCGCTATAATAAAAATTGATAGGGTTAAGATCTCACTTAAAAACAGCCCGGCTTTTTTACTCCGATTTAGAAGTTTTGAGAGCCGGGCGTATATTGGGTTATTATTTTTTAACTTTATCATCATTATGGACTTCCATGCGGCAAGTCGTTTAGTTTATTTTTTCCATTTTATGCCAAAAACACTGACACTTACAGATAGTTCTACATAAAGACCGCTGTACCAGTTTTCTGCAGCTGATCCGTCATATTTGCCCATATCCGGGAAATATGCGTTAGGGATTAATGGATCGCATGTAAAACCGACCTTTAAGCCGGGAGTTATTTTATAATAAGTATTTGGTATCATTATGTCGTACCCAAGAAGGAGACTTGGTGCAGCAAAAAAAGCGAACTGTTCATCTCTGTCAAAAGTCACTCCGCCGGTATATACCGGATAAACAAAGAAAAATTTGGTTCCTAAACCCCATATGAAATTTGTTTTTGGAAGTGTACCGCCTATATAAAAATCGTTGCTTAAACCCATATAGAACGCTCCGTTGCCCAATGATACCTGTTCTACAGAGCTGTAACTCATCCCATCGTTGGTAATCCCAAGATAGTTTGGAGCAAGGAATGTCATGTCAATACCGTATCTCAGAAATAATCTCGATCCCCTTGTAACGCCCATGTCCCAGAGTACAAACTCCATTCCGGCACCAAAAGATCCTCCGGTAAAGTTGGAGAATATTTTACGATCATCAAAACTTCGGGAATCAGAATCCTGTCTTTCCCAGAACTGAGCATTAAAACCGCTCATTCTCGTAAAAAAATAGAGTTCTTCCGACTGTACTGCCTGTAAAACGCCTGTGTATATTATCAACATAAGCAAGATTTTCTTCATTATGGCTCCTCTTTTATGAAGGTATCATAACCTTATAAATGAAAAAAAATCTCTTGTCAATTGTATATAATATAATATAATCTTTTATGACATTTAATTTATATTTTAACTAAGAGGTGGTTTGAGTGTTTTCTATCACAAAAAAAATGTTCTTTTCCTTAGTAATGTTGTTTAGTTTCATGCAGATATTTTCTATTTATAGAGCTCCCGAGGGGAGCAGATACTATTTCTGGACATATTCAGCATCGCTTCTTTC
>JBFZEO010000016.1:0-2653 GCA_041306845.1 Spirochaetota bacterium | reverse complement strand
GCCGCAACAAGTATCATGTAGCCCTGTTTATTATTTCTCCCCACGCGTCCCCGGAGCTGGTGAAGTGTGCTTAACCCAAAAGCATCCGCATTCTCCACAACAATTATGTTCGCTGCCGGCACATCAAGACCGACTTCGATAACCGTTGTCGAGACAATCACACGCGTCTCGCCCCGTCTAAACCTGCCGATCACATCTTCTTTATCGCTTCCCTTTAGTTTAGAATGGATATATTCTGTTCCCAAACCGTCAAAAATCTTTTTAAGATTTTCAAATTCCTCGGTCAAATTCTTATAATCGGAGCTCTCCGAGTCCTCAATAAGCGGATAAACAAAGATCGCACGTCCGTCTTCCGCTCTGATCGTATCAATTATCCATTGATACATCTTTGCCAGGCGCTCTTTATCATCCTCAACAACCCACGTTTTCACCGGCAGCCGTCCGTTTATCTTACCGCGCATCGTCACAAGTTCGAGATCTCCGTACAGTGCCAGCGCCAGACTCTGCGGAATGGGTGTAGCCGTCATGAGCAGCAGATCAACCCCGATACCTTTATTTAAAAGTTTATATCGTTGCTCAACTCCGAACCGGTGCTGCTCATCTATCACGACGTAGCCCAGATTATAAAAGCTAACATCATCCGAAAAGAGCGCATGTGTTCCGATAATTATATCGATCTTTCCGCTCTTTATTTCATCGGTAGTTCCGATTCTCTCTTTTTTAGATGTGCTTCCTGTTAAGAGCGCCGTCTTAACAGGAAGTCCGGTGATAAAATTATTTATAGAGTTGAAATGCTGAACAGCGAGAACCTCGGTCGGCACCAGCAACACCGCCTGATAACCCGACTCGACGGCAGACAACATGGACACCAGACTGACAAGCGTTTTACCGGAGCCGACATCACCCTGCAGTAGAATGGAAAAAACATCGCTGCTGAACATCTTTTTTTCAATCTGTTCAAATGCACTCTGCTGATAATCCATGAGAGAAAACCCAAGATTTTTAATCAAAGTTTTTTTGTAGTTAAAATCTATATTTTTCCTTTTTTTCTTTTGTTTTGCAATCCGGTCTTTCCGTTCTAGCAGAAACAGCTTCTGGAAAAAGAACTCTTCATATATCAGGGTGTTTCTTGCATTTTTTAGTGATATTTCATTGTGCGGGAAATGGAGGTTGTGCAGAGCTGTTTTTTTGTCCATGAAATTGTGTTTTTTTATATATTTCAGTGGAATTTCATTCTCAATACTAACCTCAAATTTGCAGAAAATATCCTCCATACTCTTTCTAAACACATTCTGCGAAATGCTTTCAAAAAGAGGATAAATGGGAAGCATCTTTCCTTCATAACTGTCAGGATCTCCCTCTTCGAACTCAAATGAAGAACTCTGAATTTCGTTATATGCAACGCTAAATTTACCCGTTACAAAAAACAAATCATTAATTTTTAATTTAGAAGCTAAGAAATTCCTGTTGAAACATAGTAATGCGCCGTAATTGCCTTTGGTATCAGAAATTATGACTTTGAGAAATTTTTTATACCTTGTTCCTATGAGCCTGTGGTCGATAACCTTTATCAGAACAGTTCCATTTCCATTGCGTGCAGCCTCTCTCAGATCAAGGAGTTTTGTTCTGTCAGAGTACGCACGAGGATAATAATGGATAAGATCAGAAATGGTTTTTAAATTATTTCGATTTAAAACTGCTGCTGTTTTTTTACCAATACCTTTGGTTTGAATAAGAGTTTCTCTAAGTTCACAGGCAAACACATTTTAGTCCGTTTTTAATTTAGTCTATAAAGCGAGTCTTTTGCAATAACATAAAAGTATCCGACAACAACAGAAAGCAGTATTATCGCCAAAAGAACGATGCCGAGATAGATGATATCCGCATATTTATTGTTGATCCTCACTATTCGTCTGATTTTAAAAATGATGGGATCGATGAAAGATCTAAGTAATGAAACAACTGGATTGAATGTATGCTGGGCAACAAGATTAAAAATCATCAGTACGACAACAGAAACTGCCATTCCAAAAAAGATAATGTCAAGGACGGCTTTTATTATGTTTAAGATAAACATGATTATGTAAACAAAGTTCAACGGCAGCTGCTCTATGAGAATGTCATTAATTACATTCCCACACAAAACAAGGACAATAACCAATACCATTGCCGATAAATCGAGAAATCCTATCCTCAAAGGAAAGATCTTTCTCCATCTGTCAAGGAACGGATCTGTAAATTTATAAAGCATTTCAAGGTGTTTGTTATATGGCAATGAAAACCATGATAAAAACATCCTGATAACAAGAACTATAATTAAAATATTTATCGGAACTATTAACAGCCAACCTAAAAATCTAAGACTCATATAAAAAATCTCCACTCAAAAAAATATAACATATGTTAACAAAAAAAAATGAAAACATCACTATTTTTTACTTAAAATATATAGGATACATCTAAAAATCCTCACAATCATACTCGATGCTGCATTTATCACATAGGAAATCAGCAGCAATTATATTCATTAAATTTTAAAAAAAGTTAGTTTCTTACACTTTTCTTCTGAATTGTTTTGCATCTGAAACATAAAATTATTGTTTTACGATAAATATATATTGTACACCGTACCAGCCCAATCAGTTCTCAAAGT
>JBFZEO010000087.1:0-7529 GCA_041306845.1 Spirochaetota bacterium | reverse complement strand
TATCTCATTCTTTTTCATGGTTAATGTTATTAGCGATCACAATATTTAAAGTTTCAGCGGTCATTTCATGATGTCTCCGGCTATTATATAATTTTTACCGCAATACTGGCAAGTAACTTTAAATGTATCATCATCCTCTTTGAAATCTAAAATTGTTTTTTCATCAAGTGATCTTAGAACACTTTTAATGTAATCTTCATTGCATCTGCATTTAAACTGAATTGTAGATTTCGATAGTACTGAAAGTTTGTTATGGGATAAATATTCTGTTATTTTATCTATCTCATTATTCTTTAATATGTCCTTTAATGAGCCAAGATAATTAAAGGAATCATACATTTTTTTTATTTCATCTTTATTTGCACCGGGCAGAGCAATCAGCATTAATCCGCCGGAAGCCTCAACTTCATTATTACCGTTTATATTTATGGCAAGATTGACTATTGAGTCGGTTTGGAGAGACTGCTCAAGGTAGACATTGATGTCTTCCGCTATCTCTCCGGTTTCCAGAACGGTTATAGAATTATAAGGAGAGGTGTTCCTAAATGATTTTCTGGAAACAACCAATTCACCAAAACCAATATATTGTTCTGTATAAAGATTACCATTCTGAATTGTTCCTTCGATAAAATCAATTGTGTTGTTTCCCATATAACCTCTGATATTACCATTATAATCTGTATCAATAACAATTCTTTTAACCGGGCCGGAGCACTCCCATGATAATGTTAGATAATCATCGCTATTTTTTAGATTACCGCTCAACAATACTGAGGCTGTCATTGCTCTGGCATAGATTGCTTTAGATATTATGTTCATGTTATGAGATAAGGCTGCGTTTTGAAGAGAATTCTTAGTGTTGGCAAAATAACCTAATATTTTTCCATCATCTGTAACTGCTTTTATTAGTATATCATTATTTATTTGCATCTTTCATCCTTATAAAATATGGGTTAAAATTAAGCTCGATTTCCATGGTAGTTGCCGGTCCCTTACCTGGGTAGATAATGGTGTTGTACGGCAGTTCAATAAAATATTTTTTTATAATCTGATTTATTATCAAAGATTTTTTGTCCGATCGCTTGAAAGAATTAAATTTTCCTGCTTCCATTAAATTACCGACAAAAATAGAGTTACCAAAGACAAGAGAGATTGAATCAAAACTAAGGAGGTGTGTTTCTAAAACATTACCCGCTATCTCACCAAGCGTAATAAGATCGCCCTCTTTTATTCTTTTTGATTTATAATTTAATATGTCTGTGTTATGTGATAATATTTCAGCATCATAGATTTTTTTTATTAAAGGTATCCCTCTTGTTTTTGACGGAATATTCTGAGTAACAATAATCATTTTTATTTCAGCACCAATCCCTTTTATCTCTTTATAAACATTAATCGCAAATGAACCTGGATCAATTATTATTCCATATTTTTGATTATCATCGGTAATAAAATAAATATTAGATATAGTTTCCGGATTTATTATAGTAAATACTTTCAAATATTATCCTCCACAACTGTATCATCCGTAAAATCAAGTCTTATAATATCATCACAATTTGAACTTTTTAAACTTTTAAGATTGAATGTTATATTATTAAAAACAGTTTTCTTTAAATTACAATTAAAGAATGTAACATCATCATTAATAGAGTTTATTAATCTTGAATGGCTTAAATCACAATTCTCAAATCTTATAGATTTGATGTTTGCTCCTAGCATATTGCAAAAAACCAAAATAGTATCTGAAAACTGTGAAGTGCTAAAATCAACTCCGCCAAAAACAGATAATTTAATCTGAGAATTGTTAAAGATAGTACCGGTTAAAGTAGAAAAATCAAACATCGAGGAAATTATTATTGCGTTGGAGAAATTTGAGTCACTTATATCACAATGGGAAAAATAACATTGAGATATTGATTTTCCGGTAAAATCAGAATTAGAAAGTGGAATCTTTGAGAAATTATATGATTTTAATATATCATTATCGCTAATTATCTTTTTAGCTTGAATAATGATACTGGGTTTGTCTTTTGAATGATCAAAACAAAAATCTGAATTTATAACAGATCTTTCCAGGCAATCTGGATTTTGACATTTTTTAAAATTCATAAACTCTCTCATTAAGAACATAAGCGTTAGTAAAATGTAAAAAATAAAACAATTATTCAGTATAACATAATTAACAATTGAATAATATATTTTTTGAGTTATAATGGTCAAATATATTTAGTATCTCATTTTACTCAAAAATAAATATGTCTTTAAGTAAAATACGTTAATTATCTCTTGTTTTTATAAAAAACAAATTAACCTTTAACTAAAATATAGACAAATGCTTTACAATATTGTATATTTTCAAAATATTTCTATGATAAAAAAAGGATAACGAATGTTTGAAGATTGGTACCTAAATGATTTGATTGAAGATAAAATAAAAGCAAGTTGGAAATTATCAGATCATTACTTGATAGCTCTTTTATATAAAGTTCTTTTAGACTCAAAATTAGACAAAATCTTGCAAAAGTCCGTAACTATAGATGAAATAATAAAACAAAATAATTATATAGATGAATCAAGATACCTTATCAGATGGATACTTGAAAAGATGGCTCTTAATGGTTATATATCAAAAGAAACAGATTCAATTCCAATTAAATATAAATATACCGGTAAAACAAACTCAGATAATCCGGAAGCTTTCTTAAATGAAGCTGTAAAGTATGATGAGGAGTGTTTTTCTACCTTTAAACTAATAAAAATAATGTGTGATGAGTTCCTAAACTTTGTTACAGGTAAAAAGAACGGTATCGATATTTTTTTTACTCCGGAAAGTATCGCTCTGATGGATCATTTTTATACTAAAAATCTTTTTTATAAAGCACACAATATAGGTGGAGCTAAGATTGTAAATTATCTTATGGAAGATAAACAAAATCCTCTTGTTATTGAGCTTGGCGGCGGAATGGGTGGAGGTTTGCGTCATTTTCTTATCCAAAGATCTAAAGAAAAATTAAATATGAATAATTTCAGATACTATTTTACAGATGTTGCAAATAAGCTTTTGAGAAACTCAAAGAAAATAGTTACTGATATTGCTCCTGAGTGTAAGCAGATAGATTTCAAAAAACTCGATTTTAATAAGTCATTTGAAGAGCAGGCTTTTGAACCAGAGCAGGCTGATATAGTTTGGGGAGTAAATTCTCTCCATGTTGCTTATGATTTAGAATATACTCTCAAGGAAATCCTTAAGTTGCTAAAAAAAGGCGGATCGATAGTAGTCGCAGAAACAGTCAGAGCAAAAGGTAACTCTATGCTGCAACAAGAAATAATGTTAAATACTATTACCAGCTATTGGGATGTAAAGATAGATGGTGTTATAAGAAAAGATTTCGGATTTATGCATTGGCGGGATTGGGTAAACGCATTAAATCAAGCTGGTTTTGTGAATGTAAAAACTATTCCCGATATGGCTCTTGCTGAAGAAAAATATGATAATTGTTATGTCGGAATAATAACAGGACAAAAAGGTTAATTTAAACTAAAAATGGAGATTCTTTGTGGATTCAATTAAAGAACTATCGAAGAAACAAAGATTTGTTGGTTTTCTAGAGAAAGCTCTCGTTAAATCGGCAGAATCAGTGCATGATAAATATAGAAAAAAAGCTGGCTGTAAAAATAAGAGTATAACTTTAAAATTTATAATACACGATGTTAAGTTCCTGAGATACATTACAATTTCAACAGATGGATATGATTTTTCAAAAACATCATTGTCTTCAAATATCGATTGTTTAATGAGTTTTCATAAAGCTAAAACTCTTCATAAGTTGCTATCTGGGAAGCTATTGCCATTGAATTACACGCTAATCGGTAAGATTTCATTAGTTTATAAGAATCAGCAATCAAGGATTTTCACTTCAATCTATACTCCGCTCAAGATAAATTATCAGGATATAAGCAAAGGAACAAGATTCACTCTAAACAGAACGGTCAGAGATTATAAACTAAAAAGTCAAACGACAATAGAATAGAAAATGCTATAAATTTTATCTAAAATTCAGAGCGAGTAGATAACTAATATATCAATAGACTTTAGGAAATCCTAAGAAACCAATTATCCGATTAAAACAGTTAACAACTAAAATAGTATCATTACATAAGCAAATACTTATGATCAAAGCAGCCAGCTCTGTGCAACTATTCCCTCTCTTCTCTGAAATAAGGCTCCCCCAGTGCTGCCGGAGTCCCAAATCTCTTTGATATCATCTTAATTGATGTAATCGACAATATAACTATGGTAAACATATATGGCAGCATGGATAAAATATCAGATGGGATCATTATGTTTCTTGCTTGCAATTTAAATTGTAATGATGATAGAGCTCCAAAAATGTAACTCCCGGCAGCAACTCCAATGGGATTCCATCTTCCGAATATAACGATGGCAACTGCTATCCAACCTCTGCCGGAAACAACTCCGCCAGACCATGGTGAGTTGTCTGCTACAGTAAGAAAAGCTCCCCCTATACCGGCAAGTAAACCTCCAAATATTACGGCAGCGTATCTATATCTTGATACATTTACACCGGCAGTATCGGCACAAGCCGGATTGTCCCCGCAAAACTGGAGTCTTAATCCTGATCTTGTTTTGTATAGAAAGAAAGATAAAAGGATTATTAACGCAAAGGACAAGTAAACTAAAATATTCTGGTCAAAGAATATTTTTCCCATAAATGGTATACCACTTAAGAATGGAATATCGATATTGCCAATTGAAATAGCTTTTTTATTAACAAAATTTCTTCCTAAGAATGAAGATAATCCTGTTCCAAGAAATGTTAACGCTAGACCGCTTACCACCTGATTGGCATGAAGTGTAATAGATATAAAACCATGTATTAGTGCGAATCCTCCTGTAATCAGAGCTGCCATAAAAATTCCAAGTGCTGGATTGTTTGACATATATGCAAAGTAGAATCCAGAAAGGGCTCCTATCATCATCATCCCTTCAAGTCCTAGATTGAGTATTCCTGACCGTTCAAGAATTAATTCCCCGAGTGCTACAAAAAGGATAGGTGTAGCAGCATGAATTACCCATTGCAGAATTAAAGTTAAATCCATTATTTCTTCTCCAAAACAATTTCATATCGAGTAAATATGTCTGAACCTAAAATAAACAAGAATATCATTCCCTGAAACACTTTAATTATAGATGACGGGATAGAATAATATATCTGAATATCCTCAGCACTCACAAATAGACCCGCAATAAAAAAACTGACCATGAGGATTGTTAACATCTTGTTTTTTGATAACCAGCTGACAATTATCCCGGTAAATCCGAATCCCTGTGAAATTGATAATTGTAATCTGTGCTGTACCCCAACAATCTCGACTACCCCGCCAATGCCTGCAATAATCCCGGATAGGATAAAAACTAAAATAATATTTCTTTTAACCGGAATACCGGCATATCTGGCCGCTGTATATGATTCACCAAGAACTCTCAATTGGTATCCCCAGATTGATTTCTTAAACATAAAATGAAGAATAATTGCTACAAATATTACAATAAAAATTCCTGTATGCAATCTGGAATTAAACAGTATGGGTAAAAATGTAGATTCCGGCATATATTTTGAATATGGAAAGTTATCTGCCCCTTTAAGCGGCCCGTATAGCAGAAATGAAACAAACTGTATTACAATGTAATTTAGCATTAATGTAACAAGTATTTCATTCACATCAACTAACGTTTTTAATACCGCAGGAATAAGACTTACTGCCAATGAGAATGTTATACCTGCCAAAAACATCAATATAATTGCGGTAACCGGCGGTAGATTTGGAAAGAAAATACCTATTATAGAAGCTCCCAATGCCCCGGAAACGAATTGTCCTTCGGCACCAATGTTCCATATTTTTATCTTAGCTGCAATGGCAACCGATATTGCACAAAATGCAATCGGTATCATAGTCGTGAGAGTTTCAGATATCCCGTAAAAAGATCCGAATATCGATCCTGCCATCGTTAATAAAACTGAGAACGGATTATTTCCATTCAAAAGAAATAGCAAAGAGGATAGTATAATAGCAGAAAAAACAGAGATAACGGTAATGGCAATTTTTAATCCCAAAGAGGAGTTTAATCTTTTCCTAAATCTTATATTTTTAATCATTTACAACTCCACCCATTGCGAGAGCAATTTCATTTTCATTAATATTATTTCTATCCCAAACTTTAAGAATCTCTCCCTTAAATATAACAGCAACTCTATCAGAAATATTAAATATTTCTTCAAGCTCTTCAGAGATTAATATTATAGTTTTTCCGAGTTTTTGCTCCTCTATAAATATTTTATGTAAGTTCTCTATTGCTCCGACATCAAGACCTCGTGTCGGATAAACAGCTATTAAAATCTCCGGATTACTCTCAATCTCCCTTGCCACTATAACCTTTTGTAAATTTCCGCCAGACAGATCCCTTACCGGATTTTTTATATCAGTATGTTTTATGTTAAATTTCACCGTTGAATCAACAGCTTTCTTCTTAATCACTTTTGATTTTAAAAGAAATTTTGACGAAAAATAGAAGTGTTTAAACCTATTTAAAATCAGATTGTCTGGTATATTTAAACCAACAGCAGAACCCATGGTCTTTCTGTCTGCCGGTATCAGTCTCACGCCATTTCTCATGATCTTTCCAGGAGTTGGATGAATGATGAACTGCCCTTTTATTGCATAAGAGTCGCAAACCATTTTGCGTAATCCAAACAAAACCTCTGCGAGTTCTATCTGACCGTTCCCGGAAACCCCGGCTATCCCGATTATCTCCCCTTTTTTAACATTAAGGGTGATGTTGTTCAAAACCTTTATTCCTTTGTCATTATAAGCCGTCGCATTCTTTATATTCAAGATATCTTCGTTGTGGTATACCGGATTTTTATTTATGTTAAATAGTATTTTTCGTCCTATCATCTTTTCTGCCAGGATCTCTTTGGTTACTTCGCTTGTTTTAAAAGTATCAACCGACCTGCCTTTTGATAAAATGGTTATTCGATCGGATATTTTCATAACTTCATCAAGTTTATGACTGATAAAAACAATAGAGTAGCCGGATTTCTTTAATAAAACAAGTACTTCAAATAACTGTTGAGTCTCTTTACTGCTTAGGACGGCTGTAGGTTCATCAAAAATCATTATTTTTGGGTTGTTTATCAAAACTTTTATTATTTCAACTTTCTGTTCTTCACTTATTGAAAGCTCAAAAACCTTAGATTTCAGGTCAACCGTCAGTCCGAATTTATCCATAATTCCGGTTATATCTTCGATAAGTTTGTTTTTATTTGGGATGAATGGGAGTTTATTGTATCCAATTATTATATTCTCATAAGCTGTATGTTTCTCTGACAATCTGAAATGCTGATGAACCATTCCGATTCCCATTGCGGCTGAATCCTGCGGAGAGAGAATATCTGTTTTTTTGTTATTTAATAGGATTTCCCCTCGATCAGGTCTGTATAAAC
>JBFZEO010000086.1:0-6732 GCA_041306845.1 Spirochaetota bacterium | reverse complement strand
CTTTATACTTTTTGACTCCCCTTTTGACGCAAGTTTTGCTCTCAACTCTTCATACGAGGTTATTTTCTCGTTGTCTACGGCTGTCACTTCGTCCATTGTGAGAAGTCCGGCTTTTTTGGCTGGAGTCATTTTTTCATTCTGTTGAATGTCATCCATTAAGATTATCTTAGCTTTGTGATAATAATCGGTATAATCAAAATTCGCCATAAAAATAAACAATAGAAACGCAAGAACAAGATTCATAAAAGGCCCGCAGAAAGCGATAAGAAGCCTCTTAAAAGGAGCAATGGAATAAAATCCGTCAGATGACCTTATTTTGCGGATATCACAATCTTTATTTACTATTTTATAGAGTCTATCTTTAACAGCATCTGAAGTGTCTTTAGCAAGAGCATAAATATTTTCTTCACCGATCACGTTTTTAACAACATCAGTTACGATAAAATTATCTTTAGGAGACAATTCATCATTCAATACATAGAAGTCATCATCTTTTTTGTAAAGAGAGGTAACCAGTTCAGCATCATCGTTGCCGGAAGCAACTATCCTGTCAAACTGCTCAATACTCAGTTTGTCGGGAGCAGTCTCCGCATATTTCTCCATAAAATATTTCAGATTATCCTGATTTTTTATCTTAGATTTTATGAATGTGTATTTTTCGTAATTAAGTTTAGAGGGGATATCATCAAACGACATCTCATCCTTAAATTGGCAAAAACCGCCGAACGGAACAGCACCTATCTGATAAAAAGTTTCACCATATTTGAACCCCACAACCGCAGGTCCCATTCCGATAGAGAACTTTTCGACCTTAACTTTAAAAAGTTTAGCCATCAGAAAATGTCCAAGCTCATGTATAAAAACCAGTAGACCAAATCCGAGAATAACTATAAGTGCAAAATAGACAACGTACATTTTCTAACCTGACCTTTTTGTTTAAATTATTTTATTAAATATGGAAAAACTGTAATCCTCAATTCGGTTAAGATTATCGATTACAGAATCCACGATAAAAGGGGCAGAGTCGAGCTTATTGATAGCTTTACCCATTATCCTTTCGATATCTAAAAATTTTATCTCATTATTTAAGAATTTATCGACAAGCGCCTCATTGACAAAATTATAAAAACAAGGATAAATCCCCCCTTTCCTGCCGCAATAATAGGCATAATCGAGCATCTTGTATTTTTCAAAATCAACAGGAATTAGTTCCATATTTATACCGCGGCTGAAATCAAAACGGTTAAAGTTATTGTTTTTGATCTCAGGATAAAAAACAGCATTCATAATCGGCAAAGACATATCCTTCGGACCGATCTGGGCATATATTTCGCCGTCATCAGTCTCTATCATAGAATGGATAAATGACTGCGGATGAATGAGCACATTTATATCATCGTAACTTTTAGTAAAAAGATAGTGAGCCTCTATAACTTCCAGTCCTTTGTTTGCCATGGTGGCAGAGTCGATTGAGATTTTCTTTCCCATGCTCCAGGTCGGATGATTTAACGCCTCCTGAGGAGTGATAGTTTCCCATTCGGACTTCTCTTTTTTGAGGAATGGGCCGCCTGACGCTGTAATGTGTATTTTTCTCACACTGCCGCTCTTAAAACTGTTTATCAATATAAAAATAGCAGAATGCTCTGAATCAACAGGAATGATCTTTGCACCGGTTCTCTTTGCCCGTTCAAACAATTCAAATCCGCAGCAAACAACACTCTCCTTGTTAGCAAGGGCAACATCGATTCCGGAATCTATTATTTCGACGGTGTGTTTTACACCGGCTTTACCGGAAACAGCATTTAATATTATGTCATTAGTTTTATCAGTTGTGATCCGCTTAATGTTTTCTTCACCGCCGTAGATAGTTACTCCGTTGCGGATTATTTTATCAGAATTGAATTTTTTGCGGAAAAGCTCGCCATTCCCGACAACTGCAAACTGCGGCTTATATTTATCAATAATTTTTATAAGATTGTCTATATCTGAATAAGCTGATACCGATATCAATTTGATGGAATCACTGTAATTATCACATATCTTCAGAGCACTTGTCCCAATAGACCCGGTTGCACCTAATATCGATATATTTTTTACAAAACTCATAAATTAAACGCCAGATATATCTGTAATGAAAAGAAATAAACTGGAAGCATAAATAAAAGTGTATCAACAGAATCGAGTATACCGCCGCGCCCCATAATAATGTGACCGGAGTCTTTAACATTCACAGAACGCTTGAAAACAGACTCAACAAGATCCCCTATCGGCACAAGAATACCGGACAGAATCGGATACAAGAAATAGAAAAAGAAGCTGACATTATCAAGATATTTTTTAAAAAGGAAATAAAATAACGCCACAAATATAAAAGTTGTAAAAAAACCGCCAATATACCCTGCCCAGGATTTATTCGGACTCGCGGCAAGGCCGCATTTGTTGTTCTTGCCAAGCCATGAACCAAATACATACGCAAAAATATCATTCACCCAGATTATAACAATCAGATATATGCACTGAAAAGATCCGAATAGAGTCCCATGATCCTGAATCCCCAAAAAGAGTTTTGTTGAACCGCCTGTCATGTCAAGATTAAGGAGGAATGGAAAAAGTACGGACGGAATACCGATATAGCATAAACCGAATATAGTATATGCCATTTTCTCCGAAGAATGTTTCAAATCGGAAGCTGCTACATCTCTCGAATAAATATACAAAACAACAAAAACTAAAATAAGCGCAAATATTGTCAATATCTTATAATTACTCTGAATCGAAAAGAAATTATTAGCGTAGCAATAAGCAAAAGAGTAGAGGAGCAGATTAACCGTAGGCAAAAAATATCTGTTTATCTTGATACCCTTACTGTATATGAGAGAGCTTAGCTCAAGACTACCTATAAAAGTTACTGCCAGTCCAAAAATGGCAACAATTATTATATGTGAATCAAGCGGATAAAATAATCCGGCAGCCACAACAGGAACTGTAATTATAGTAAGCAAAATTCGTTGAAACAGGTTATTCATCTTTTACACCGCCAAACCTTCTATCTCTTTTAAAATATATATCAAGAGCTCCGTCGATATCTTTCATCTGTAAGTCAGGCCACAATTTATCAATTATAATAAACTCCGAATAAGCTGCCTGATACAAAAAGTAATTACTTATTCTGAACTCGTTGCTTGTTCTTATTATAAGATCGGGATCCGGGTATCCGGCTGTCAAAAGATAATCCGATATTTTATCTTCAGTTATATCTTTTAACCCCTCCGCAGCCATCCTGTTATATGCCTGAGCTATATCGTATTTACCGGAGTAATTAAAAACAAGTAAAACAGTTATATCCGTAAAATCTTTAGTGTCAGCCTCAACTTTATCTATCGCTTTCAAGATATCATCGCTCAACCCGGATCTGTCGCCTATATGTTTAATTCCAATTTTATTTTCAACATAAAAATTAAAATCTTCCCTAAGATGCTTCAAAATCAGTCCCATTAAAAACGAGACCTCATCCTGCGCCCTCTTCCAGTTTTCTTTGGAGAATGTATACAAAGAAACATATCTTATACCCAGTTTTTTGATATGAAGGATCACCTCTTTAGCTTTCGCAACACCTTCACTATGTCCCATCGAACGAGGTAAAAATCTCTTCTTTGCCCATCTTCCATTACCGTCCATTATGAACGATATGTGATTCAACTGCTTGACATCAGATTTCAATTATATCTTTTTCCTTCTTTTCGAGTATTTTAGCTACATCATCGATATATTTATCTGTAAGTTTCTGGATATCGTCAAGTGACTTTTTCTCCATATCTTCAGTTATAAGATGATCTTTAAGCAGTTTCTTAACATGTTCGTTAGAGTCTCTTCTTAAATTTCTTATGACAACCTTTGTCTGCTCGCCGATCTGCTTTGCTTCTTTCACAAGCTCAAGTCTCGTTTCTTTTGTTAGCGGTGGAATGGCAAGACGGATCACATTACCGTCACTTGCCGGATTTAAGCCCAATTCTGCTTTCAAAATTGCTTTTTCTATCACAGATATCATATTTTTTTCCCAAGGCTGCACAAGAATGAGTCTCGCCTCAGGCACACTTACAGTAGCCGTCTGACTTATCGGAGTCGGAGTCCCATAGTAATCAACCATTACATTATCAAGAACAGCCGGTGAAGCTCTTCCTGTTCTAATTTTCTTAAGATTGTCCTCAAAAGCTTCAATCGTTTTCTTTGACTTCTCATTAAATTTTGATTTAACTTCCTCGATCATAACACTTACTCCTTAACTAAAGTTCCAACTTTACCGCCTCTACAGGCAAGTTCCAATTCCTCAAAATTCATCATATTAAAAACCATTAATTTCATCTTATTAGTTGACAAAAGCTGCATCGCTGTCAAATCCATGATCTGCAGCCTCATATCTATAATCTGATTATAAGTTATCTCATCGTATCTCTTAGCATCCTGATGCTTAAAAGGATCCTTATCATAAATCCCGTCAACTTTTGTAGCCTTAAAAAGGCAGTCTGCATTTATCTGCAGAGCCCTTAGTGCGGATGTTGTATCTGTCGAAAAATACGGATTACCAATTCCACCGGCGAAAACAACAATCCCGCCTTTGCTAAAATGTTCATTAACCTTATCGATATTAAAAAGATCAGCAACACCGTCTATTTTTACACCGGACTGCATGATTGCATCCAATCCGTTAGCTTTTAACCTTTCTACAAGAGCAAGACCATTGACCACTGTAGCCATCATCCCCATCTGGTCGCCAATTGATCTATTGTAGTTATCAAGAGTTCCGCTCGCCCCTCTAAAAATATTACCGCCGCCGATTACAAGTCCAAGCTCCGCCCCTGTTTTATTAACAATACCGGCTATCTTTGCGCAGAAAGAATCAACAATATCCCATGATATCCCGAAAGGGAGAGGCCCTTTAAGAACCTCTCCGGATAATTTAACTAAAAACCTTTTTTTTGACAAAATCAGGCTCCAATACCAAATCTTACAAAACTAACGATCTTGATTGTACCGCCCAAAGATTTAGCAGTATCATCAACATATTTTTTTACAGACACTTTGTCATCTTTAACATATTTCTGTTCAGTCAGACATATTTCAGCTTTAAATTTATTGATTTTACCGTTAATTATGTTCTCAAGAACATTAGCCGGTTTTGCCTTATCAGAATCGGTAAGAGTCTTATCGATCAAAGCCTTCTGTTCAGCAACATCAGCTTCCGGAACATTTTCCGGAGTCAGGTAGAATGGGTTGCAAGCTGCGATATGCATAGCAACGTTACCAGCCATATCACCAATTTTACTTTTCATTGAAGGATCACTCAATTCAAAAAGTACAACAACACCTATCTTATTATTACCGTGAATGTATCCCTTTGCATACTGATTAGCTGCAATGTTAAAAAGTTTGAGATCTTTAATCTCCATTTTTTCTTTTGTTATTGACGACGCTTTAACCAGTTCATCAGTATAAGAATCTTTATTATCACTTCCTGATTCCAATATCTTATCAAGAATAGACATACATGAAGATTTAAAATTATCATTATTTGCGACAAAGTCAGTTTCACATGCGATCTTTACAACAGCTATTTTAGAACCGTTTTCTTTTACGAAAACACCGCCCTCGTTAGTCTCTCTATCGCCTCTTTTCTTTGCGTCCGCGAGTCCTTTTTCTTTCAGGAATTTTAAAGCGGCATCCATATCACCATTAGATGATTCAAGAGCTCTTTTACAGTCCATCATACCTGCGTTCGTAATTTTTCTTAATTCATTAACCTGCTGTGCAGAAATAGCCATCAAATTACTCCTCTATATTAGTTTCTTTACTTTTTGCCGGTTTCTTTTCTTTCTTAACAGATTCACCGTCGGCAGCATTCTCCTCTTTTTTGAAAGGAGCACCATCAATAGCAGACTCATCAAGATTATCTTCAATCCTTAGTTCCTCTGTACCTGTTATATCAAGACACGCATTAGCAATAATTTCGCAAAACAGATTTATCGCTCTAATTGCGTCATCATTACCCGGTATCGGATAATCAACAACATCCGGGTTACAATTTGTATCAACAACAGCAACAACCGGGATATTAAGATTTTTAGCTTCAGCTATAGCAATAGCCTCTTTTTTAGAATCTATTATAAAAATCACGCCCGGTAATGAGTTCATCTCTTTTATACCGCCGAGATTTTTTTCAAGTTTCTCTTTTTCTTTCATCAAAAGCTGTCTCTCTTTTTTAGTAAGAGACTCCATTGTACCATCAACTTCCATTTTTTCTATCTTCTTCAGTCTGTTGATAGATTTTTTAATGGTAGTAAAGTTTGTTAACATACCACCAAGCCATCTGTTATTGATAAAGAACTGATTACATCTTTCAGCTTCTCTCTGAACAGCCTGTCTTGCCTGTTTTTTTGTTCCGACAAACAGAACGGGTCTCCCCTCTTTTGCCACTTTTCTGATAATTTCGTAAGCTTTTTTGATCTCAACTGTTGTTTTTTGTAAGTCGATGATGTGAATGCCGTTTCTTTCTGAAAAAATGAATTTTTTCATTCTCGGATCCCATCTTTTTGTCTGATGTCCAAAATGTACACCTGATTCAAGTAAGCTCTTCATTGTAACTACTGCCAATTTATTTACTCCTAAAATAAAATTATTTACCAAAACACAAGAGCGGCACACACAAAGCCTTTTTAAAAAGACAATACTGCACAC
>JBFZEO010000085.1:0-2937 GCA_041306845.1 Spirochaetota bacterium | reverse complement strand
ATTCTAAAACAACTTATAAAGATGGATCAAACAGAACCAGAGAGTTTTTTGGCGGTGATATAGATGGAGTCATACAAAAACTGCCATATCTCAAATCACTTGGAGTTGACGGTATATATTTTAATCCGCTGTTTGTATCTCCAAGTAATCATAAATACGATGCTGCCGATTACGAAAACATCGATCCGCATCTCGGTGTTATAGTTGAGGATGCCGACGGTCTTGTTGATCCGTCAAAGGATCCGAGTTATAAATCAAAAGATTTTAACAGAGCATCAGAAGTTAATAAAAATGCTAAGAAATTTATAACGAGAGTAACTTCACAAAAAAATCTTGATGCTTCAAATAAGAAACTAAAAGAATTAATCGATAAGGCGAACGCACTCGGGATAAAAGTTATCCTTGACGGCGTTTTTAATCATTGCGGATCTTTTAACAAGTGGCTCGACAGAGAACATATTTATCCGGAAAACGGAGCTTATGAAACCGCTGACTCCAAGTACAACAAGTATTTTAAGTTCAAAGAAGATAAATGGCCTAACAACGAGAGTTATGAAAGCTGGTGGGATTATAAAACTCTCCCTAAACTTAATTATGAGGACTCTCCGGAACTCTACAATAAGATAATGGATGTCAGTAAGAAATGGGTCAAAGAGGGGATCGCCGGCTGGAGACTCGATGTTGCCTCTGATCTCGGTCATACTGCTAAGTTTAACCACAAGTTCTGGGCTGATCTGCGCAAGTCTGTCAAGGGGACTAATCCTGACGCAGTCGTTTTTGCAGAGGTTTACGGTGATGCGTCTGCCTGGTTAAAAGGTGAGGAATGGGATACTGTTATGAATTATGACTCATTTTTTGAGCCGATCACATTCTACCTGACAGGAATGGAAAAACACTCGTACAGCTATAACGGTAAACTCCACAATAACGCACTTGAGTTTGATAAGATAATGAAGGAAACGATGGCAAAAATGCCGTGGCAGTCACTTGAAATATCTATGAATCAGCTCTCCAATCACGACCACTCGAGATTTATAACGAGGACTAACAATACCGTAGATGAGGGGAAAGATGATGATACGCGTAAGCCTGAACTCGCTATGGTTGGCGTGAATAAAGGGATTCTGAAAGAGGCAACTGTTTTTCAGATGACATGGATGGGGGCTCCGACACTTTACTATGGTGATGAAGCCGGGCTTGGCGGATGGACAGATCCAGACAATAGGCGAACTTATCCGTGGGGCAAAGAGGATAATGAACTCCTTGAATTTAACAAAAAGTTAATCAAAATTCATAAACAATATTCATCGATATCTGACGGTTCAACCATTACGCTGATTGCCGATAATGCAACTAAAATCTACTCTTACGGAAGATGGAACAATAATGATTTCGTGATAACAGCTCTAAATAACGACTCGGCAGATCACGATATCGCGATAAAAAGTTATCTCCTCGGTTTGTCCGCCGGTGATAGTTTGAATGTAGTTTTCAGATCGGATAAGGATTCCCATTCTGACAAAACAGAAAAAATAACTGTATCAGACAAAGGAACTATAAATGTCAAAGTTAAGGCGTTTGGAACGGTTATAATAGCCGGCGTATCAAAGAGAGAACCCGAACCGGCTGCCAAATACACTATGAGCGTTGTAAAATGCACTCCATCGGATAAATCATCAAACGGTGCTATCGACAAAATCACGATCGAGTTTTCCGATATTCCGGAAAAAAGCAGCGTCTTAAAATCGGTAAGTGTTTCCGGAGGTGCGAAGTTGACATATGCTGTTTCCGGCAAGACTCTCGTTATCTATAACAAGGCGAAGTTTAAGAAGGGGAAATACGATGTAGTTATCGGTGCCGGTCTGAAAACTTTGTTTGGATCTTATGAATTGGATTCCGATTACAAATATAGTTTTGAGGTGAAGTAAGGGGGGCGAAATGATAAAAAATTATAAATATTTAATTGCTTTGATATCGGTTTTTGCGGTGTTTTACTCATTCTCTCAAAACACGACGGGAAGTATAAAAATAATAAATCTCTCGGCTAATCCGGACGTTGTTGAAGTCGGGAAAAGTTGTCTTGTGAGCTGTTACGCAGAATCAAAAGAGAGTGTTGATCTGAAATATACTTGTAAAACCTCCGGAGGTGCTCTAAAAGAGAGTATTATGGCCGGTGACTTTAACTATACTGCTCCGCCGAAAGAGGGTGTTTACGATATAACAATGACTGTTAGTGACGGTAAGAATAGTGCTGTTGCGGTTGTATCGGTTACAGTTGTTCCTAAAGGGGAATCGTCTCCGTACGCAAAGGTGCTTTTTACCGTTGATACAAATACTTTAAAAAATGTCTTTGTAGATGATAATCATCCGTCAGAGAATTTTAAGGCTCCGCTTAAGATAAAAGGGGAGATGACTTATGCTGAGTCAAGCGGTGAGGCACAGGCCGGCGGCAGCTGGCCGAGTTATGCTATGTTTGATGACGGGTCTCATGGGGACAAGTCGGCAAATGACGGAGTTTATTCTTTGCTCATGACTTTTGAGAAATCTGATAAAAAGGTGCACTTTGCATTTGATGATGCCAGTGATTATCGTGTCGGATTTGAATCCGGTATTACCAAGACTCTTAAGGATAACTGGATTGACCTTGATGAGTATCCGGAAGATAATACCAATCCGGCGTTTGCACCGAACAGGGACAAAGTTGTGGCGTGGGATGTCAAGATGGCTCAGAAGTCTGACGGTGTCATAAATATCGGTCAGCTGCAGATTGATGCGGCTCAGGCAGATGATGTTGTTTTTAAATGGGGAAGTTTTGCCACTCTATATGGCAAAAAAGCTGATAAATATCAGCTGCTGATCGAAGGTCCGTTTACCGATAAAAAGTCAGAAAGTGATCTGAAATTTACTCAAGTGTTAAATGAAGGTTCTAAGAACAGT
>JBFZEO010000082.1:0-3765 GCA_041306845.1 Spirochaetota bacterium | reverse complement strand
AAAATATTATATTTTTATATTTTCTATTTTTGTAATTACTATAGTTTTTTTAATCTATAATGTGGCTCTTGCAAAAAATCTATAGGAAAAAAGTATTTTTGCAAGAGGCACTAATCTCTATGATTTTATCGATTAGTTCTCTTACATATATATTACTCGTTTTTTTAAGAGACAGACACAATGATTTCTCAAGATAATCATTATTTCTCAGGTCTTTTATCAGCGACTCAACACTCAGTTGGTCATAAGGAAAATGTAAAGACTTCCGATTTGCATGAGAACTTATCTCTTTTATAGTCGATATTTTCATTCCTCCAGAGAATGGAGAGCTGGATAATGTATAGAATTTACTGATAGCCGCGATACAGTTCATGTAGCTTTTTAACAGAGAGTTTGAGTGCCATCCGCCAACCACATCGGTAAAAGAAAATCTGAATTTCAATGATGAATCGATACTCTCTGCTGTCTTAAAATATGAAGAATTCTGTAGTGAATAGTCCTCGATATATGTGTGACTGCTGTAGTATCTATTCTCAATGCCGAAATCAATGCCGGCAGCTACAACTGGATGCTCCCCAAAATACCGGCAGAAAAAATCGATCACAGCCGAACCGATATTCAACAATCCGTTATTTAATACGGGAATGTTATGTGTTTTTGTATATTTGTCAACAAGAGGATGGTGTGATAATAATGGTGTCTTTTTATTTAGTTCTTCTGGAATGTATGAGGTGATGTCACAAAGGATTCTGATGTTTTTGATCTGTTTTATTTCGGTGTAATGGAGAGTCGAGTAGAATCCGGCATCAAATGTGAATATTGTGTCGGGAATTATGCCGGATCGCAGAAGTGCTTTTGCCGATGTATCTGTAGCCGCGATAAAAAGTTTATCACGATATTTTTTTATTTCAGGCAGATTACTGTCAAGTGAAGATCCGGCTCCGGTAACGAGGATAATCTTGTTCTTGTCTATAGTCAGGTCACTTTTATCAATATTATTTTCCTTCATATTTATCAGGTTTTTGACCAGATTTTTGAACCATTTATACCCGAATTGTTTCTGAGTCTTTACGTCGAGTAAAATGGGATTAAATTCTTTTTTTATTGATAATAATATTTTATCAATTTCATCCCTGAAAATATCATAAATAGAGTTTTTTATAATAAGATTGTAAGTGTCATATTTTATGAAATCGAAGTAGAATTTTAGTTCATCTACTGTTATAATTTTTAAATTTCCCGGCTTAAATAATCGGCAGAGATCGACATTCTCAAGGATACGCAATGTAACATCGGGAGATTCGGAGACTGCCAGGACGAAGTTATTTTCGGCAAATGATGCCAGATGATATCCGGCTCCGAATCCTATCGCTATATTTAGAACTCCTGAACCATTCTTAAACGACAGGCCGGCTGTGTCTTTTTGCGGGAAATATGCGGAGTGTAAAAGTTTTCCGTTGACTATCGGGACATCAAGATTATCCTTTGATTTTGTGAATGAGATTGTCTTGTCGGTAGTGTAGGAGAGTTTTGTTTTGAAATAATCAGACAAAAATACATAATTATCCGATAAGATCAATTATTTCCCCCTTTCTTTTTTTTATATTCAGTTGGGTAGTTTTTAAAACTTTGTTTTTTGTTGGATAAAACTCATTAAGAATTCCATTGATGTCATATCTTTTTATAGATTTATCGAGTGTATTGAACGCATTTTCAGGAATGATAATGTTGTATTTATTGATATTTTCGATAAAGTGATTGAAATAAATTTGAAGTGCAATATTAGTTTTGAATTCATTTTTCCCATCTGAAATAGTTTTTGATTCAAATTGCAGTTCTTTTTTCTTAATAATGTCGTCTATAGGCGCATAATAATTTGTAGTTTTGTAATATTCAGTTTCAAAGAATCCGCCGTTAATGTGTGATTTGTTATTGAAGTAACTAAAATCTTGTCCGACTAAAAGTGTTTTATCGAAATCTAAAGTTTTCAGTATCCGTAACAGATTGAAAATAACAGATCCCTCCGGTGGACTAGTTACAATTCCGGTATCCCGATAGAGTATATCCTCATATTTATTGCCATAACTGAAAAATATAAAGTTAAAATTACTTAGTTTTAAAATTGACTGAGACACAGAGAGCGGTATGAGCAGGTTATGTTTTATTCGTGTTTTAGCCAGATGATAAAATGTACCGTAACCGGGGTCAACAGCAATTACGTAGTCGGGTCTAAAATTTATATGTTCCAGATAGGGGAGTGCTGATGGTAGTGCGAATGTGATAAAGCGGTCTTTTATACTTTTGAGAAAGTGCTCCATTCCACACAAACTGGCGCCGGAACTTATAACGAGTGCGTTTTGTTGAGGGGAAACGGAGTTGCCCCGTATGATCTCAATCTTATCTAAACACTTGAGATTGTTTTTTATGTTGCTGTTTTCCAGACGGGTGAATGTTTCTTCGTTGTTTATTGAAAATGTGCTTTTTATTAATGTATTCTTAATTTGTTCAATAATGTTTTTAAAGAGAGGTGGATTTGTTTCGATGTATGATTTCCATATTACGAAAGATACATTTTTTATGTGCAGTTTTTCATTGAGTATATAGTTTTTTACCGCTTCTATATCGTCAAATCTCTTAATTTTTTTCGACTCTGAGAATGGTGGTAAATTGTACGGATCATGTGTTATTATCTGTGATATATTGGGATTATCTGCCAGTATTCTGTTAATAAAATCAGCCCCGCAGATAGTTATAACAATATCTTTAATTTTCCCCAGTCCGGAAATGTAAGATAACGCTTCTTTGTGCGGGTCATATGCGGAGTAGATAAGTTTGCCGTCATATCTATAGGTAACCTCACCCGATTTTGTTTTTACAGATACAATTTCACTCATGAATTATTGATATTGTAAAATAGCTCGATATAGTTATTGGTGTCTTCCGGATAGTTTACAGCGTTGTTTGAGATATCAATTTTGACTTCACCGAAAATCTCCATAAACATCATCTTTATCTCCTCAGTGATTTTAGCCTGAACCTCAGCGGCTGCGGACTTAGATGTTTCCGGAAGTATTGCGTAAATGGAAAAGTCCTGAAACATACTTACAAATCCCTCAGTACCTACAATATTCATAACAACAAACTGCACATCCCCTATGAAAGTACTCATTTTAAAATCTGGTATTGAGTCCTCAAGCTCTTTGTAGTTTGAGATTGTAATCTTCAATATAGATAAAGTTGATTCCGGATTATTGTCTATACTTCTTTTTATGTAATATATAAGTTTATGAAATTTTGGATCAAAAAGTTCTTCAAGACTTTTTACTTCATTCTCATCCTCGTTTTCAGTCAGCTCATTTACAGTAATTATCTCTTCATCTTCCAGGAGATCCACGCCGTCTTCGACCGGTAGTTCCTCATCTTTATTTTCAGTTAATCTTTGTTTTTCGGCATCCACCATTAATTTTATGTTATCTATCTCATTTTGGATTTCCATCCCGTCTTTTTCCCCTGTGGAGAGCGACTCAAGAAATTCTTCTGGTAAAATTATAACGTCTTCGGGAGTGTCGATTGTCTCGTCATTATCAACTTTATCTGCTGTTAAATTAGTCTCATTTTCAGAAATATCTTCCTTTGGGATTTCAGTGAAAAGTGATTCGGGTTCATTTACTATATCGTCTCCGCCCAGCTCGGGAAGGGTTATCTCTTCTCTGTCCAGTTCACTGAAATTATCATCGAGATAATTATTTTCCTCAATTGTTAAGA
>JBFZEO010000015.1:0-3224 GCA_041306845.1 Spirochaetota bacterium | reverse complement strand
TTGAGGCGGTTTGTTCACTACGACTATGTGCAGGACAAACTCCGCAAGTCGGCACTCCTTGACTCTAAGGCGGATATCATCGTCTATGGAATGGGTGAGCGTGCCATTCTCCAGTACGCTGAGTCTCTCAAATCGGGTAAAAAAACGGAGGCGGTTCCCGGAACTGCCGTTGTGCCCGGCAAAGATGAATTAACAAAACTCCTTGAAGATAAAAAAACGGTTATCCTGCCGTCGTTTGACGAGATAACCCATTCTAAAGAAAAACTGCTCGAAGCCGTCAAGCTGATCGAAGCAAACATGGTGCCCGGCAAGGCGGAAGCTGTACTCCAGGACAACGGCGGGCGATATGTGGTGTCATATCCTTTTGACCGGCTGATGACCGCTGAGGAGCTCGACAGTGTCTATGCGCTCCCGTTCCGTAAGGATTATCCTGAGTATTGTGAGGACGTCCCTGCTTGGAGAATGATAAATACCTCGATAACATCCCACCGCGGCTGTTATGGGAGGTGTTCATTCTGCGCAATAACGTCGCATCAGGGGCCGGCGGTTGTGTCGAGGTCTGCCGGATCGATAGTGAATGAGGCTGAAACCTTGACCGGCAAGAGTTTTTTCCGCGGTACGATAAGCGATGTCGGCGGACCGACAGCCAACATGTACGGGAGTTCGTGCCGGATCGGTTACTGCAAAGATCCTTCGTGTTTGTACCCGGAGATTTGTGAAAACCTGCTTCTCGATGGGGAGAGTTATGTTGACATTCTAAAGAGAGTGAAGGGGATAACCGGTGTGAAGAATGTTTTTATCACGTCGGGTCTGCGTTATGATATCGCTCTGGCAGAACGGAAGCCGAGTGAGTGGCTTATCAAGGAGTGCACCTCCGGACACTTGAAGATCGCACCGGAACACATATCGGAGCGGGTGCTTGCTCAGATGAAGAAGCCGGATCATAAAACTTTTGAGGCATTTATTAAGTTTTTTGAGGATGTCAAACGGCGTAATAATCTCAATTATTTTATCCTTCCCTATATAATTTTGTCTCATCCCGGCAGTGATAACGGGGCAGTGAGGGAGCTGGGCGATTTCCTGAGAAGGTACAAGATCAGCGTCAAGCAGTATCAGGATTTTACTCCGACACCGCAGACTCTGTCAACGGCGATGTTTTTCGGAGGGAATGGGCTCAACGGCGAGAAGATAAATATTCCTCACTTTTCATCTGTTAATAACAAAGAACGTGAGATACTGGAAGGCAAACTGAGGAGATAGACGGTTTTTTCTTTCATTTTTATACTGTTCCCGGTCTGACCCATATGGGTTTTTATGATTACAGATCTAAATTATATTCTTTAGGGCACCTCTAATAACCTGCTTTGCATTTCAAACAAAGTAGTTTTTTTCATAGACGAGAAGCTGAAACCACAGCATAATCTGTTTATGTGGGAATTTCAGCGACGAAGTATATGAGAAAAAGAACGAGTATGAAACCAAATGAGGTTATTAGAGATGCCCTTTATATATAAGTTCCTTTGAACCCATATGGGTTGGATCGTTCATGTGATTTCTAAATGGAGAATATGATAAATAAAATGATAATACTATGTTTTCTTGTTTGCATGATTACAGCTGCAACCTATCTGTATGAGGGAGACGAGTTACGGATGAAACCTGGAATAATGTCTATAGACATAAGATGAAAATGTAATCCATGGTAAATTTATGTTACAATAATCTATCTGCAAAATCATAGATATTAAATCTATGTCAAGAAATTTTTAATAATTTTTTTTTGTGTTAATATTGTATTGACAAGTTATTAACAGTAATTTTTTTTCTATGTTAATAATTGAATTTAAAAATAAATATTACATTTTTAGAATGTAATTGTAACTTATTGATATGTAATGATTTATAAAAGACACCCTGTTATATTTGATTACAGGACAAGCTATGATTAACATTATACCACCATATTATTGACATATTATTAACAAGTAGCTAATAAAATATTAATATTTCCAAATTTATTTCATATATTTTATTTTCTTCAAATTTATAATCGGCAGACAACACGTGCAAACTCACAAAATCCCATTCCACCTAAAAAATACAACAACTCTAAAAACTATATTGAAAGGAAACAAATCTATCGGTCTCTAAACCTTTTCTTTATAGAGTTGTACAAAAGAAATTTATTTGTTATAATGTTCCGCAGTATGTTGTGTATGTGGTACACAAAATTATTTACTAAAATAATTATTTAAACGGAGTTTTTTTATTATGAATAACAATAAAGTTGCTGTCCTCGGAGCTGGTTCATGGGGCAATACGATCGCAGTTATGTTATGCTCTAAATTCGATGTTACAATGTGGGAGTTTGATAAGAATGCGTGCGAAACTCTAAAGACAGAGAGGGAGAATAAGAAATTTTTAAAAGGGGTAAAATTCCCGGAGAACCTCAAGATTACAAACGATCTTTCAGATGCAATAAAAGACTCATACATAATAGTATTTGCAGTCCCTTCATTCGCCATAAGAAGCCTCGCAGAGAATATAAAAACACTGACTGCTAATGATCAGATAATAGTGAGTGTTACAAAAGGGATCGAAGATAAAACTTTCATGAGAATGACTGAAATAATAGACTCAGTTGTACAGAATAAACGGGGGGTTGTTGCACTCTCCGGTCCGACACATGCCGAAGAAGTAAGCAGAAAAATGCCGTCAACTATAGTTGCCGCCTGCAAAGACATAGTTATAGCCGAAGAGGTGCAGAAAGCCTTTATGAATGAGTATTTCAGGGTTTACACAAATGAGGATATAGTTGGAGTGGAGATAGGCGGAGCCGTTAAAAACGTAATTGCAATTATTGCCGGTATTTCTGATGGTATGGGATTTGGAGATAATACAAAAGCAGCTCTTATGACGCGCGGTATGGCAGAAATTATCCGTTTCGGCAAAAAAACAGGCGCTCAGGAAAAAACCTTTTCCGGATTGACCGGTATGGGAGATCTAATAGTTACATGCTGCTCAAAACACTCAAGGAATAGGTTTGTCGGTGAAGAGCTCGGCAAAGGGCGTAAGTTATCAGAAATTATCTCCTCTATGTCAATGGTTGCCGAAGGAGTTAAAAATTGCGAGTCGGTTTATCATTATGCAAAAAAACTCGGAGTTGAGATGCCTCTTACCGAAATGCTTTATAATCTGCTCTATAATAATTATGACATCAAAGA
>JBFZEO010000081.1:0-2635 GCA_041306845.1 Spirochaetota bacterium | reverse complement strand
ATTTATTTCCAAAATATTTTGTGAGTTCTTCCGACGTTTTTGTTATAGATCCGCTCACCTGATCCCACGTTATAGTACCGGCAAAGATACCGGAAAGTCTTTCACTATTCTTAACAGTTGCAGAGATTACAATCTGTCTTTGAGCGTTTGACATTGAGATAACCGGATCTGCTATGTCCGTCAACACTGCCCCGGAAGAATTTTCGGTTATGAGCTTTTTGAAATACGTTCTTGATGAAAGTTTTTTGGCAGCCGCGTCCGGATCCTTGTCGTTATCCGTTATGAGGAAATTTTTCGCCGGATTTCCGCTGTTGGTTGCGTAATATGTTCCGTCAGTATTTATGAGGATAAATTTCTCAAATTTGCCGGGGTTTCTTTTAAGTTCAGACTCCATGTGATCCTTTGATGTTGCCCAGTCCATTCCTCTGACGTATGGAGAATGGGCATAAATCTGGATATCTGAAAGGCGGTGCTCAAAGAAAGCGGAAAACTGCAGCGCCGTTTTTTCTACAAACTCATCGGACAAATGAACGATCTCCGTCCTGAGCGCCGCCGATGTCTTGATTACTCCGATAACAATTATAATCAACGTCGGTATTATAGAAACGAGTAAAAATGTAGTTAATATTTTGTTTTTTATTTTCACAAAAATGTCCTTAATTGAGATAGAATTATTATTTATTATAATATATAAAGTAAATAAAGAAAAATTTTTAGATTTCAAGATAAAAATCTATTTGGAGTTGTAAAATGGATAAAAATCTCGCTCTTGTTTCCGGCGGAAGTAAAAGGATCGGACTTGCTATATCTAAGTTTTTACTTTCTCAGGGTTATGACATTGCTGTAACTCATAAAACTCCATTCAACGGAACTGACGAACTCTCGGAAGCTGCGGCAAGTTCCGGAAGGCAAGTTTTTTATTATGAATGTGATCTCTCTGATCTAAAACAGACAGAGCTGCTTATGGAAATGGTGAATTCCGACGCCGGCCCGGTGAACCTCCTCATAAACAACGCATCGGTTTTTATCAAATCTAAACTACGCGAAACCGACACTGACCTGCTTGTAAAAACCACTACGATTAATTATCTGTCGCCATACATTCTCACTCGCGATTTCGCGCGGCAATGCCCGGAAGGACAGGTCATCAACATTCTCGACACCAAAGCGGTCAAACACGGATTTGCTTACTCCGCATATAACATCTCCAAAAAAGCGCTCTTGGAACTCACGCTTCAGTCGGCAAACGAACTCGCTCCGGGGATCAGAGTCAACGGTATATGCCCGGGACTTATCCTGCCGCCCGCCGGTGAGAATGATGATTATCTCAACGAACTGGCAAAAAACATCCCGATGAAGAAAAAGGGAGGTGTCGATGATATAATCGGAGCCGCCGAATTCTTACTAAAAAGTAAATATGTCACCGGTCAACTTTTGTTTATTGACGGCGGTCAATCAATATTGTAAAGTGACGCATAAAAGGGAACCCAGATGGCAACAATCAAACTCAAAAATCTCCGTCTCCGGGCTATCATCGGCATAAACGACTACGAACGGACAAATAAACAGGATATTATCCTTAACATAAAGATAAAATTCGACGACTCCGCCGCCTGCCGCACCGAGAATATAGATGATACTATCAACTACAAAGAGATAAAACGGAGGATTATAGATGGAGTTGAGTCGTCTTCATTCCTTTTACTGGAAAAACTTACCGATTTTGTACTCGATATTATCTTTGAGGAACCCAAAGTTATAAAGGCAGCTGTCGAAATCGATAAACCGAATGCACTCCGATTTGTCGACTCGGTGTCTATTCTCAAAAAACGGAAAAGAAAGTGACAAATAGAGCAGCTCTGGAACTCGGATCTAACATAGACCCGGAAAATAACACAAAAAAAGCTATCGATATTCTTGCTGCGGAATTTATGATTTTAGGTAAATCAGAATTTATTCTCACGGAGCCGGTTGGAATGAAAAACGCACCCGAGTTCTTAAATGGTGCAGTGCTCATCGAAACTAAACTCGACTACTCTGAACTGAAAACAAAATTAAAATCGATAGAGTTCTCTGCCGGCAGGACAGATTCTCAGTCAGGATCAAAGAACCGGATTATCGATATTGATATCATTGCATGGAACGGAGAAATTATCCATAAGGATTACGATGAACGGGATTTTGTCAAGAAAACTATCGATGAAGTATTATCGATATAGATAAAAGGCTATATTGATAAATATTAATTAGTATGATATATTTCTCCGATTTATATTTGGTGAAATTTGCCCATAAATTATAGATAAATAAAAGAGGTTTAGATATGAAAAGAGCACTCATTACAGGGATAACCGGTCAGGACGGATCGTACCTCGCAGAATTCCTGCTCGAAAAAGGTTATGAAGTTCACGGAATGGTTAGGCGTTCAAGTCTTATAAATACGCACCGCATCGATCATCTTTATAACGATCCGCACAAAGAGAACGTGAAGATGTTCCTTCACTATGGAGATCTTACCGACTCGACTAACATTATCAGATTGATACAGCAGATACAGCCCGATGAGATATACAACCTTGCCGCGATGAGCCACGTCAAAGTTTCATTTGACACGCCGGAGTACACAGGCAACGCA
>JBFZEO010000080.1:0-2913 GCA_041306845.1 Spirochaetota bacterium | reverse complement strand
AGAAAGACCGTCGCTAATTAATGACTGCTTTCTGAGTACCAGAAAGTTTCCCAATAAAGATGCTGCTATTGATATAAATATTCCGCATATCAATGCCTTGTGGATAAAATCATATTGTAATGATTTAAAAAAAAGTTGAAAAATATCCATAATCAGTTATGCCTTTGACAAAAAAAATGTTGAGACAGATCCCCAAAGTACTTTGTCATATCGGAGGATTTACAAAACTCATCAAATGTACCAAAAAATATTAATTTACGATCAATATATAGCATTTTTTTTGCATACTTACCAACCGAACCTATATCATGAGAAACCAACAAAATAGTAATCTTAGTTTGCTCATTTAAATCTTTTAATAACAGATAAAAATTCTCCCGTGAAGATGGATCAAGAGCGGTGGTTGGTTCATCAAGAAAAAGAATTTCGGGATCACTTATTAATGCCCTTGCTAAAAGTACTTTTTGCAGCTCGCCGCCGGATAGCTTGCCGATTAATTTATTTTTAAGCTCTGTTATCCCAATCTTATTCATTATTTCATTGGTTTTTTCCTTATCACTTTTAGTAAATATTTTGGGAAATTTCTTATTTATAATTAATCCGGTTTTTATAATTTCTTCCACGGATGCCGGAAATTTTGAGTCATTAAGGGATACTTTTTGCTGCAGATAACCTAATTTTGAGGAATTAAAAGCTATTTTACCCTCATTACTGTCAATAAGTCCCAATAGTGTTTTTATCAGGGTTGTTTTGCCTGCCCCATTGGGACCAACGACAGCAATATAATCTCCCTTTTCAACAGAGAAACTTATGTCACTCAAAATTTCATTCGATTGATATTTAACTTTAAGGTTATCAACTCTAAGTATTTTCATTCTTTATATTTTAGACCTTGTTTTAATTTTATAAGATTTTCGTCCATTATCTGTAAAAAAGTAATATCTTTATTAAATTCATCTTTTGACAGATTATGAGCTGCGTGTAAAAGTTCCAGTTTAACTCCTGTGGAGTTTGATATTGATTTTGCCACTTTAGGATCTAAAAGCTCTTCATAGTACAAGTATTCTATTTTATTTTGCTTAATCAGATCAATAAGTTCAGCAATTTTCTGAGGCGTGGGTTCGGAGTTAGGGGTAAATCCCTCATAAGGTGAAATGTAAGTCAGTCCGTAGCGTCTTGCCAGATACCCAAAAGCAAAATGTCCGCCATACAAAATTGTTTTTAATTCACACTTTTCAATCGTATCTCTATATTTTTTGTCAATCTCAGCTAATTTTTGATTGTAATTCCTCGCATTATCCAGATAAAAATCTTTATTGGCCGGATCAATCTTACTTAACTCCTCCGCTATTGTGAAAACAATCTTTTGATCGATTTCAAAATCAAGCCAGATATGCGGGTCTTTTCCGCCATGGTGGTGATGTTCCTCCTCCGGCTCCATTGCTGTCGGTTTTATATCATCTTTATTACTATTCTTAAAAAAATGTTCCTTGTTTTCAAACTCAGACGGCATATGTTCTGTAAACAAGACATGTGTGCCCGGTTCGGTGATGTGCAAAACAAAAACCGTTTTGTCTGATTTCTTGTTGAATAAAAGCTGATTATTTATATTAATCTGTAATTCCTTATTATTCTCCACCAGAGTTGATGTTGAATTAAGAAGATCTTCAGCTTTTTTTTCGTTTTCTTCAATGGAGTCTCTTCCGGACTTAGTTGATTTTAAAACAACCATTTTCATTGTCGGGTCTGCATATTCTCCATGTGTTTTTGAGAAAGTTAAATAATAATCTCCCTTTTGCAGATTAAAAGCTCCGGCCCATTCAAAAGAGTGTTCATCTTCTCCATGTTCATGGTGGAGCTCCTCTGCGGCTATCATCTCAATGTTTTTTCCAGCTTCGAGAACGACAAGTTTATCATTCTTTACTGATTTAATTATATCATGTGCCCATGGCTCCATCGTTTCGCCAATATAAATAAACATAGAACTTTCATTGATTTTTACAATATCCTGAGGTGTCGGATCAAAAGAGTGCGCCTCTGCTCCGGGAGGAAGAATAACAGATACGTTTACCTTATCTTTTCCTACTTCTTTCACAAAGTCATATAATGGGAAAATCGATGAAACAATATTGATTTTTCCAGATTGAGATTCTTTCTTACAACATATTGTAGTAAAAAGAAGTGTTAATGATAGTAATCCAATAATTAGTTTTCGCATTTTTAACCCTCCTTAGATGCAAGTTGCTTGCATTATGCTTATGATAAATTTGGTATAAAGTCAAGTATAAAAAAGGTTATCGGCAATTGCTACATGTACCGGTAAATTGAATTATAACATCATCTATAAGATTATCTCCTGAGTACTTTTTAAGATTTGATATATCTGAACTCTCGATTTGATTAAGACAAATTATTCTTTTACATTTATTACAAGTAAAATGCGGATGAATGGGATTATGTTCACAGGATAATTCATAAAATCTTGTTGTCTCGTTTGAAACAATTTCCCTTACTATTTTTTTTTCAAGAAAAACTGATAGTATTCTATAGATTGTCACCGTATCCATACAATCCCCAACTCTTTCATGTAAAGAAATAGCAGAAAAAACCTTTTCTGAGTCTATTATAGATTCGAGTAGTAGTAATCTATGTTGAGTTGTTTTTAAGTCATTTTGTTTTAAAATTGCAGCAGCATCGCATTTTTCCATGATATACTCCTAATTATAATTTGGGTAAACATAGGGGTTTTCCAGATTATCTATTCTTTTTGATGATCTTATGGGCATCTCTAATAACCTCACTTGGTTTCATACTCTCTTTTTCTCATATACTTCGTCGTTGAAATTCCCACATAAACAGATTATGCTGTGACTTCAGCTTCTCGTCTATGAGAAAAACTACTTTGTTTGAAAT
>JBFZEO010000079.1:0-5412 GCA_041306845.1 Spirochaetota bacterium | reverse complement strand
CCTTAATGTAAATTAATATTATAAAATCCCCAGTACATTTGTATATACATCAGGGATCTTTTTCCGTTGTGTGAGATTGATTTCATTGTTGTTTGTTGTTTGTTGTTTGTTGTTTGTTGTTTTAGCATCTTTTTTCCATCAGTCAGTTGATTTTTTTAATACTGGGTAAATATAGCACGGATTTTTTTAAAATACAAGTTAGAGGAGAGAGGAATTTTATAAGAGCTGCGCTCTTATATATCTGCTTCATTGCCGGCTGGCTTGTCAAAAGTTCCACAAACTCTCTCTTTTCCTGTGGAAAGAGAGAGTTTTACATAACTTTTTGGCCGCGCCGGCAATATAGGGGTTAAAATTTGAATTGGGAATGGGGTTTTGGTAATCAGTGTTCGTCCCGCCAATTTATCTCAAAACTACAACAAACCCCTTTACCATCAAATCATCAAAGCTTTCTTCTTTCTTCCTTCGTGCTCTTCGTGGTGAACCTCTTCAAGCTTTCCTACCACCCGCTTCGCTGGAGGACACGAAGTTCGCGAAGTGTTTTTCTCAGCATCTGCCTCATTCCGTCAAATCCTCAGAAATTCCATCTGCCTTTTCTTTCTTACTTCCTTCTTCCTTCGTGTCCTTCGCGGTGAACCTCTTCAAGCTTTCCTCATTCGCGTTAATCAAAGAGCCCGACGAGCAAGGGGGCTCGGTAGAGCATTTTGCAGGAATCTGCAAAACTCCGAA
Organism: Spirochaetota bacterium; assembly: GCA_041306845.1. Taxonomy (GTDB): domain Bacteria; phylum Spirochaetota; class GWE2-31-10; order GWE2-31-10; family GWE2-31-10; genus JBFZEO01. The sequence goes on along the minus strand of JBFZEO010000079.1, from coordinate 4,686 downwards.
GCGTTCATTGGCGGTTAAAGTTTCCTAAGATTTGTAATTTATAATGCTGTTTTTCTCACAAATAACTTATATTTCAAACCTGTTTTTAAAGCATTTTTGACAGAACCGGCAGCTATCCGCCCAGCACTCCCCCATTCCACATAGAAACGGCTCAGCACATCAAAGTCACGCTCCGGCATATCAACAAAGACTATCCTGCCCACGCGGTAGCCGGCAACTGTAAAATGGGGCAAGCGCGGATTATCGGCAACAATCCTCTCTATCGGAACCGCTGCGAGTGCTCCGGTTATGTCGGAATGGTACTCTGTTGCGATAAACCTCAGATTTTTTGGCAGAATATAAACTGCCCCGTCAACGTTCATCTCTTCAGAGGCGGGACCATCCATGAGAATGGAATTGTACCCGTCATTCAGCAGAATAAAATCCTTAATAATCTGAAAAAACTTCGATTTGTTTTGTTTATCGAGGAGTTTTTTTATGTACAAAAGCTGATCCTCGATTATACTTCCAGTCACATTCTCAAAACGGCTGATAAAATCAACCGGACTCATCCCAAGCAGACGGCAGACAAACCCCATAAAACTTACGGCACGCCCGCAGTTATAAAAATCGTTAATTTTACCCGTCAGAACCGCTGCTCTCTTTATATCCGGAGCCGGCATCGTTCCAGTGGCTGTCACATTGTACGGCGGTGAATGGTCAAACTCCACATTAAGTGAAGCTGACTTCTCTCTGATCTCCGTTCCCGGTAAAACTGACAACGGAAAAATATCGAGATTATTCGGCATCAGTCTCAAGGCAAAATCGAGAGTCTCTTTAAAATCATTATATGTATCACCGGGCAATCCGTAGATGATATCTATCCCGAAGATAATCCCGTACTTGTTCAAAAGAGAGATCCCCTTTCTAAATTTGTTCTTATCAAAAGTTCTTCCCGAATACTGTAATGTTTGAGGACTGATACTCTGAAGCCCTATCTGCAGACTACAGTTTATCGATGCAAAATGTTTGACGATCTCTTCATTGAGCAGTTCGCCGCGCACTTCAAACGAAAAGTGGATTTCCGATGCCCTCTTTTTTATGAGCTTTAGAGTCTCAACTGCTTTTGCAGTGTCTATGTTGAATGTAGGATCAAGTACAAAAATCTGTGTCACACCTCTGCCGGCAAAGAGGTCAAGTTCACCGATAAGGCGCTCATTATTTATACGGCGCACCTTGCCGCTCCTCAACCCCTCGTAACAGTAAGCGCACTTGTAGGGACACCCACGCGACAATTCCCAAAGCACTCCGTCGTAATTAGCCGGATCAAGTACACCGGTGAGATATGGGGAGGGATAATTATCTATTTCGTCAAATTTATCATTGCGGATTATAACAGGTGAACCCGGGAGAGCCGATCTGCCGAGAATCCCGCCGAGAACTTTTTCCCCCTCCCCGGCAACGATATAATCAAAAGGGGAAAATCCTCCGTCACTGATAAAACTCTCCGGATCGGCAGTAACCTCTGGCCCGCCGGCGATAGTAACAATCGACCTGTATTTTTCTTTAAGGAGACCGCAAAGCTCGACAGAGACAACTCTATTCCACACAAACACGCTAAAAACAGCAGCATCAGGCTCAAAACCAGCAAGAGTCTTTATCATAAAATCTGGTTCATCATCTATGGTGAAATCAAAGACTTTGACATCATAATCGGAACTATTTTTCAGGAGATACGCAGCAACCGACGCTCCGCCGAGCGGAAGTGCCTTGGGTGATCTTGCTGTGTGAATGGTAATAAATGCAATTTTCATAGTTAACTCCGATGCCGGTCATAATACCAGTTTATTTCATGAAGATAAAGGGAAGTTTGCCCCGTCTATCCCAAAAGTCCATCTCATATGAGGAACGAGACCTCCAATTATTTAACAACTACACAATTTTCCTCCAACTCCAGGAAATCATCCTCTCCCCGCCCTGCCTCTTCCGGCAAACGCCCTAAATTTCCATTCTCCCCATAAACTTACATTAATTCAAACTTCAAATGCTAAATTCTAAAGAAGACGCACTTAAAGATAAACAGAAAGAACTCAGGATGAGAAAAAATATCACACAAGGATCAATTGTCTGATTGCTTTTTATTAACAAAAATTATATTTTTGTAATATAATTACAAAAAGGGTGAATCTGTGACAAGTGATAATGACATTGAAAATTTAATAAATAAAAATATCATGGACAACTATGATCTATTATCAGAAAAAGGGATAATAGAATACATAGAGGTTCTTAATCATGAAATTGTTAATAAAAACGAAATAATAGATGAAGCTATAGAAATCTTTAACAAGAAAGACCTCCAGGATCTCGTTGAGTACATCAACAAGAAATTCCTCGATAAGTTCATCCCGGAGACGCTAACCATTGTCCTGCAGAATGATGCCAATAACAACAAAGCAGACATTATTTCCTTTAAAAATCTCAAGCAGACAAACTACGATCTTAATATAGAAAATTTCTCTGTTTATAAGGAGTTCTTCGCACTCTCTCCGGTTTCTATTAATTTTGATGCGTTTGTGGTAATGATAGACGATAAAAAACTGACAGATCCATTCCTCAAACTCAACCCGGAACTACTCGTACCGATGATAGGCCTCGATGGGATCTACGGTTTTATAATCTTCGGACGTAAGATGATAAGTGATAAATATGAAAAAAAAGAGATCGAGTTCATTGACGGGATAATGAAATTTGTTTCTATCAGTCTACAGAATATCATTCACTATAAACTCGCAATTATGGATCTCAAGACTCGTCTATATAATCACGATTTCTTTATCAGACGGCTTACCCAGGAGATCTCGCGTGTCAAAAGATACGGATCTGAGTTCGCCGTTCTCATGTTTGATATCGATCATTTTAAACATATAAACGATACTTACGGTCATGTAGCCGGGGACAAAATTATCAAAGTTATTGCAAAAACTATTCAGGCTTTGATCCGTTCTGAGGATGTTGCGGCGCGGTTCGGAGGTGAGGAGTTTGTTGTGATGCTTGTGGAATGTAAAAGGGAGTTCGCATTCGCAGTTGCCGAGAGGATAAGAAAAAAGATCGAAGGATACATAATAAATTTTGAAAATAAGGTCATAAGGATGACAATCAGTATCGGCGGTGAACATGTAACAGCACAGAATGCCGATTCACCGCAGGACATAATTAACAGGGCAGACAAGGCGCTTTACTATTCTAAAGAGAACGGGAGGAACCGTTCCACAATCGCCAATTCTGAAGAATAGAGACAGACCGGTTAACTTCCGGTCCGTATCTTTAAATAAAACTACAATGTATTAAAATTATTAGTAAAGAACTACAAGGTTAAAACCGCCGTTACCGTCATCTGCAAGATATTTTTTGTCGAGTTTATCTGCTGCCGGCTGATTCCAGTCAACTTGGTTACTTACAAATTTAAACTTTGTTCCGGAAGGAACAAGACTTTTAGACGCTTTAAATATCCAGATCCCGTCTTTGTCATCGTCAGTTGCCTGCCATTCTGGAGCTGCAGGATCCCATCCGTTAAATTCACCGGCTACAGTTATTGACTCAACCTCATCAAAAGATGCGTAGTCTTTTACATTGAACGTAAAAATTACATTATCACCGTCGATTTTGTAGCCGAGAAGGGTGTCCTCTTTAACTGCTTTTTTCTTTGTGTCTGCTTTTTTGGCTGCCTGAGCACTGCTCAAGATCAGTGTTGTAAAAATAAAGATTGCCGCAGCATACTTTGCCATAGTTTTCATAATTTCTCCTTTGTTACCGGTTAACCGGCATGATGATAATTTAGCAGTATCTGGGATAAAATTACAATAGGGATTTTCTCTCTTTATGTGTTACAACTGTAAAATAAGTATTAATACCCTGTAAGCTAAGGCAGCGATTTTATCTTTTTTAGAATGAAATTCTTGTTGTTTAATGAATATTTTATGAGATGTTCATAGTTATCCGGCGGTTCCGAATCAGATCCGCACAACTGGAGAGTATTGTTCCTCCACCTATACCAAAGCGAATGTGTATCATTCAGATCTACCGCCGGATATTTCAGCTGCATAAATCGATATAGATCCTTGTGATTATCTGTACCAGATATAAAATAGATTTTACCGTCATTTGTTATGGAGAGTACCATTCTTCTGAATCCGTCAGCTATCGCATCATCACTCTTAAATCCGCAGAAATTTATATCAAGATTACCGAGTTTAAGATCATAACCGGAAAGCCTGAGTGACTTCCTTATGGAAACGATTCTGTTTTTTATCTCCGAGATGCTCTCCTCTGAGTTTTTGTATGTGTCGAGAGTTTTCCTGAGTTCTCTGAATGTTGACTCGTACTCATTCCACAACTGATTGTTCTTCAGAAAATTTTCAGTATCAAAAAGGAGAACTCTTACAGATGAAAAATTTTCGGCAAGACTATTTATAATTTTCTTTATTTCCATAACTACACTTATATAATAACAAAGATAAAAATTAAACCTAATTTACCGAGCCTCTTGCAAAAATACTTTTTTCTATAGACTTTTTGCAAGAGATCTCCTTATAATACCATTATACTTTAAATCTTTTTGTGTACCTTCTAATAAATGCAAATAATTTAAAATTGACAGAAACTATAAATCTTAATATAATGCAGTACGCTTCATTGAGTGTTCCC
>JBFZEO010000078.1:0-4395 GCA_041306845.1 Spirochaetota bacterium | reverse complement strand
ATTGATATAATAATGGTTATCACAACGCAAAGAGACTATATCCAATCCGCCATTTCAAAAGCATATCTGATAGCCTGCGACATCGAGAAGCATTCGATAAAAAAATCTGATTCCGAGAATTTCATCATACACCCTGACTACAGTGACAAAATCAGCGTACGTTTTAATATGGCCGGTTTTTCCTGCGCCATAATACAGGATAGAAAATCAAAATCAGTATATCTGGAAAATCCCAATTGCCCGTTGTTTGATGAATTGAATTTTATTGTCACGGAGTCAATCGAATCCTCCAAAAAAATAACTCGACTGACAGGCACCGCATGGGGGGTTTTCTGGATGCAGGATCGGTACCTTGTTGTGTCTGTACCCCTGCTTGTAGATGGTCGTGCCGAAGCGGGCGCCGGCATTGTTATGGAACTTGAAAATATCTATAAGGCTTTAAGGAGAACACAAAAGGTTCTATTCGTCTATTTTGTTATTAATCTGTTTGTACTCACTTTGATAGGGCTTTACCTCATTATAAATATTACGGTTAAACCGGTTCACAGAATAGTCAAGAGAGCCGAAGAATTCAGGGAAGAAGATTACTTTTAGTTTTTGTACGGAAGTCAGGACAATGAGTTCGACAAGCTGTCGAAGGCTTTAAACCGTCTGTTGAAAAGGGTCTCTGAAGATAAGGATAAGCTCATAGCAACCATCAGCTCACTTGAGAAATCAAATATTGATTTAAAGCAGGCCGAAAAAGATGTTATCAGGGCTGAAAAGATGGCTTCCATAGGAAGGCTCTCTTCGGGGATTGCGCACGAAATAGGAAATCCCATCGGTATAGTTATAGGTTATCTTGAACTTATTAAACAAAAAGATATACAGGATGATGAAAGAAATGATTATATAAAAAGGGCCGGAGACGAGATCAACAGAATAAATATAATCATCAGGCAACTTCTTGATTTTTCGAGACCGACGGATGAAAAACCTGAAATTATCGGAGTGCACGAAAGAATTAAGGATATTTCGGATATTGTTAAATATCAGTCTTTCATGTCAAATGTTGAAATCAGGCTTTCGCTTGAAGCTGAATATGACAAAGTATTAGCTGATCCTAATCAGTTGAGGCAAATTTTTTTAAATCTCTTTATAAATGCTGCTGATGCTATTTCATCATCGGGCAATAAACATAAAGGCCTGTTTATGATAACAACCGAAATTATTAATGCAACAGATTCCGAAGCAATAAACTGCGGGCCAACAATTAAAATATCTTTTAAAGACAACGGTTCTGGAATTCCGCAAGAAAGTATAGGCAATATCTTCGATCCGTTTTACACAACAAAAGAGCCAGGAAAAGGTACCGGACTCGGATTATTTGTCTGTTTTTCTCTGATCGATGGAATGGGAGGAAAAATCAAGGTCCAAAGCAGGGAGAAAGAAGGCGCAACTATTATGTTATTCCTTCCGTTAACAATGTCGGTCCTGTAAAAGATAGAAAAATCTGTCACTTCAGTGAAAATCCGCCGCGGCAGACTTTCGTAAATATTTCGAAAAAAAATAAAATTCCGTCCTTTTTCAACCAAACAGTCAACATTAACAAGCTAAGACCGATTTATGGGAAATTTAGAGAATATGAAACGGCTCCTTATAATTGACGATGAAGAGAACATGAGGCATATGCTATCAGCCATGCTTAAAAAAGCAGGTTATAGTGTGGATACTGCGGCCGATGGGCATGAAGGTCTTATGATGGTTGATAAGACCAGCTACGAATTTATTCTTTGTGATATTAAAATGCCCAACATGAACGGGATCGATTTTCTTAAAACAGTCAGGAATAAAATTGGTTCTACAACTGTTATCATGATGTCGGCATACGGCACTATAGATACTGCTATTGAGGCCATGAAAGAAGGTGCCTATGATTACATATCAAAACCATTTAAGGCTGATGAGGTATTTCTTGCACTGAAAAAAGCCGAGGAGAGAGAAAGTTTAAAGCGGGAGAATCTTTTCCTTCAGGAACAGATAAAAAAAATAGAGGATAAATATTCATTCGGGAAGATGGTTGCCAAAAGCAGGAGTATGCTGTCAGTTTTCAACCTTTCGGCGAAAGCTGCCAAGTATGACACTACCGTATTGATATCGGGTGAAAGCGGAACTGGTAAAGAGCTTATTGCAAAAGGTATTCATTTCAGTGGGTTGCGGGCAAAAAAAGCTCTTGTTCCAGTCAACTGTGGCGGAATCCCCGAAAGCCTGCTTGAAAGCGAGCTTTTTGGATATAAAAAGGGGGCTTTTACGGGAGCCGAAAAAGATAAAAAAGGACTGTTTGAGGAGGCAGACGGAGGAACCATTTTCCTTGATGAGATCGGTGAACTCCCCCTTTCATTACAGGTGAAAATTCTGCGTGTTTTACAGGAAAACGAAATCAGGGCTGTGGGGGACTCAAAAACGAAAAAAATTAATGTCCGGGTTATTGCTGCCACGTCCAAAAATCTTGAAGATGAGATAAAAAACTCTGCTTTCCGCCGGGATCTATATTACAGGCTTAATGTTTTTACAATAAAACTGCCGCCACTTAGGGAACGAATGGAGGATGTCCCTTTTTTATGCGAACATTTTATAAAAAGACATAATGTTAAATTGGGTAAAAAAATTAAAGAGATATCTTCTTCTGCCATGGCGCTTTTGCTTAAGCATGACTGGCCAGGTAATGTGAGAGAGCTTGAAAATATAATTGAAAGGGCAGCTGTACTCGCAGAAGGATCTGTTCTTATGCCGGAAAACTTTCTCCATGAACCGGGAGAAAAATTGTGTATAAAGGCCGGTGATGTATACGGAGGATTTTCAATAAAAGCGGCTCAGATTGCTGTTGAAAGAAAGTTAATAGAAAAAGCTCTCCGTTCAACTGGAGGCAACAAAACAAAGGCCGCTCTCCTTCTTGAAATAAGCCATCCGTCGCTTTTAACCAAAATAAAAGCTTATAATATCAAACTTTGATCCACGGATGGTCATTACTTAAAGTTGCAACGGTTATGATGTCTATTTTATGCCTGAGGCGGTTACCATCAGAATTCACCTGATCCGCCCCAGACAAAAAAATGATGCAACAATTTGATATTTATTTTATTAGCCCTCGGCGTTTATTTTATCCCTTAATTTGCCGGAGCATTTGAAAGTAACTACTTTTCTTTCACGGAGAATGAGATCGGAACCAGTGGCCGGATTTCTGCCTCTTCGCTGATTCTTATTCTTTACACAGAATTTTCCAAAACCCGAGATCAAAACGTCATCATTTTTCTCAAGATTATTTTTAATAATTTCAAGCAGTGATTCAATAATCTCGACCGATTTTTTCTTGGTAAAACCAAGATCATGCACTCTAGCAACAATGTCATTTTTAGTTAACGCCATGGCACCTCCTAATAATCATATTTCCTTGCAGATAAATGTAAATAAATTATATGTTCTACAGTTATAAATAATCGCCGTGAGGCATTCATACGGCTAGTCCTTATTAATGTCATCCTTTTCAGGAGGCATAGAGTTCTCTATTTTTTCTATTATATTATCAATCTTTGTTAAAATTTCATCCATTTCGGCTTTTAACTTTGCATCTTCTTCCGAATCATTCATTTTAAACTGCCCTAAATTATATGCCGATCAAAAAAAATTAAAGAGGATATGTACCATGGTTGTATATATAGTCAAAATAATATCCATTATATTCTATATTATCAGAAAGTTGTTCGTTGTTGATCTTATCGGTTTCTGTCTTATTAAAAAGATTATTTAGCCAGAGATCCTTCGCATGTTCGTAAAGAATTTTCTTAAGGGTATGAGAATTATCGGCTATTTCCTTGTTGTTGTCTAAAAAAACATCAGTTGAATCCATAACCATCTTTATGTTTCGAATGTATTCGGTATCATCAAGATTATATTCAGTAAAAAGACGGAAAAGTCCGTCAATAATAGTTTTGGCTGTCCCTTCAACGGCATCTATGCAATTCATTTAATTCCTTAAATATCTGGGCAGAACTTAAAATAAAACTCTTTCAAATTCCAAGCTGTAAGACAAAGATAATTGATTATGAATATAATATGTTATAATTTTATATGGTTGCATAAAACCCAATTAAAGATCGGGATCTTGTTTGAACTGGTGAGTTCCAACAAAAATTTTATGCTGTCTGACGGTGGCGGATATACATTAATCAGGGTCCGTCAGGGCTAAGAATTCAAGTTTTTTACTCCGGTATAGCGAATGTTATTTATCCAAAGTTCTCAAATTACAAAACCATGTAAGTATCTAAAATATACGGATATTGAGTGTATGTCAAGAAATTAAACAAAGAATATTTCAGTAAATATCCGGATAAAGTTTATGATAAACTCATATTATAT
>JBFZEO010000077.1:0-11969 GCA_041306845.1 Spirochaetota bacterium | reverse complement strand
AGGATGGAGAGAGGGATTTTGTTTTTGCACGAGGGGCTGATTCTGAATTCTCCATAAAAAGCAGTCAACTCGATGAAATAGAGGATCTGAAAATTGTTCATATGGGTTCAGCAACAGCTCTACTCGGAGGGAAACTTGAGGAGAGCTATAGATCGATAATGGATTATGCCGTTGATAAAAAGCTTTTTATCTCATTCGACCCAAACTATAGGAGCGCTTTCTGGAAAGGACGGGAAAAAGAGTTTGTTGAAAAATGCATGGAGTATCTGAAAAAAGCGGATCTTATTAAACTAAGCGACGAGGAGTTAAGAATTTTATCCGGAATAAACGACGTTGAAGATGGCGTGTGGCATCTTCATAAAATCCATCCGGCGACTTACTGCATAACTCTTGGCAAAAACGGGACTCTCGTCTTTAATGAAAAATATAATCAAATCGTTAAAAGCATATCTGTTCATCCGGTTGACACCACCGGAGCCGGCGATGCTTTTATAGGGGCTTTACTTTATAAATTATCCGGCGTGCAGGATTTACGTGAAGTACTGACAACTGATGATTTCTTGTCATTTGTACTGTTTGCCAATATAACAGGAGCAATTGTTACTACGGGCAAAGGTGCTTTGACAACTCTGCCGACTCTGAGTGATGTTGAGAAATTACTGCAAGATGCGAAGAATGGGATTTAATTCCTAAAGTTACAGTTTAGAAATACAGCATCGGACGGCAACCTTAATAATTCTTTTAAAAACAATTGACAGTTATAGGTTAAATTTCATAGAATTACATCTGATTAATAATCAGTTTAAGGACGAAAGTATGCCGGGTATAGAATATAAATCTGAAAAATGCAAATATAATAAAGGGCAGGTTGTAATTCTGCAGGGTAAAATCATAAAAGAGCTCTTTTTTCTCAACGAGGGAACGATAGAGGTTAAAAGATGTGATGAAAACATAAAGGGTTATATCGAGCAGGAGATTATAGAGAAAAGTAAGAGAATTGAAGTTATAACTGCACCATCTATATTTGGTGTTGAGAATCTTATTAACCCGGCAGACCAGAAGAATTCCTGTATTGCAATGTCAGATTGTGAAGTAACACGTTTTATAATACCGAACAATGATTATTTAGGTTTTTTTAAATCGGCACCGCAGATTGCCATGAATGTTCTGCTCACGATGAAGGAAACTGTCGTAAAAAACATATCAACTCTCAAGAAATTTTCCATGATGCAGGGTGAGATTGATAAATTAACCGATAATCTTTCCATTTTTTCAGCTATTATTGACCGTTCAGAGACTGATCCGCTCCTTGAGAAATATAAATCGAACGGAGGGATCATCCCGTCGAGGATTGACGGTAATTTTCTTATCGCTGACTACTCTACCATTCTAAATAAAGTCTACGGAGATCCGGGATACGACCCAAAAGCCAAGTTTGAGTGGAAAAAGATAGAGTTTTATCACTTCCTGATAAAATCGAGACCGGATTCGTTTATCCAGATCATCTCGGCGCAGATGCAGGTTTTCCTTTATATATTTACAGAGCTGTCTAACATTCTCAACATGCTCAGTGTCGAGATGGGGAAGATGGCATCAAAAGTTGATGAAAAACTCGATGAGTTTTTCTATAGTGAATTCTCCATTTTTAATAGAATAGTTAATAATATCGATAAAATCGTGGACTCAGAGTACGCAGCGCCAAATATCAGTAAGTCTTTTATCGCTATAGCAAGAAATATTGACCATGTTTATAAACAATTGAGCGGTAAGGAGCATACAGACATATTCCCTAAACTCGACATGATGATCGGGAGGAGTAATAAGAATGGAACGGCTGCTCAGGCTGTTAACAAACCTGAGAAATATAGACCGATGCTGAAAGACTCCAAGAAGATAATTGTCAATTATGTAGATCTTCCCGGAGCAGATAGAGATAAAATACTTCAGAACATCTCAAAAGTTAAGGATATCAACTTTAAAGATCCTACAGATAAAGATTCACGAAAGATTATTAAGGAGATCACGGCCGACTACTTTAAGATGCTCTCAATTATAATTTCCAAGAATATTGATGATTTTCAGTCAATGCCGATACCGGTTAAACTTTTTCTCTATTTCGGATTTATCGATGAGATGTTGATCTCTGAGGATGAATGTGAAGCGCTCTTTAATTCTGTTAAATTATTTGAAAATTTGAAAAACCTCGATTATCCGATAATTACACTTGCTGAGTATCTATCCCTAATCTATAGAGGAGAAGAGAATCCGGGATTGTCTTTAAATGGGGAGGAATTTAATAAACTCTTAAGAAAAAGTTACGGTAAGGAAGTTGAGGACACTCCGCTTGGCAGGGTTAATTTTGAAATTGATAATATGCTTAAAGAGGGAATGAGAATAACCTCTGATAATCCTCGCGCATACATTCCATATTTAACATCGTATTCATTTAAAGGTGCTGTTTCTGCCGTTATGAATACGCCGAAGAAACTCGAAGCATTTATAAAGAAAATAAATGATGTTGATCATGGTTTATTCTTTAGAGAGCTTACATGGAAAATTACCGGTCACAGTGAGCTTATAATGAAAGAGGTTAAACCTTACATGATCCTTGTTCCCAACTCCGGTATAAGGGTTCAGTTGTGGCAGGAAATAGTTAATAATTCGAGAAGTTCTCGGGCAAGGTTTATCGTTCCTACTATTTTTAACGGTGCTCTCGAAAAGTCGCTTGTTCACTCCTTTGCAAATTTTAGATGGGAACTAAACAAAATGATTGCCGGTGCAAGCTGGATGGATCCTGTCGAGGGAGGTTTTGTCGGGGCGTTCTATGACTTTTCACAATACTACAACAAGATGAGCGAACTTTCCCTTGATGCAAAAGAGGAAATCAAATCTCTTTTCAATAAAATCAAGATTGATCGGGATAGATTTGCTTATTATTATGACAAGTGGGTGACTTATGAAAAAGATGGTGTTGCAAAGATAAATAAAGCAGTGCGCCAAATATTTTACAGGCATTTACCATTCCCATCATATATACGTGACAAATTGAAGTTTCTTCCGCTCTATGAGGATCTTGAGACAAGATTTACTAATGTCAGGAAGCGTGATCTGAAGTCACTTGAGGCAAGATATCATAAGTATCAGCAGCCTGACGGCACATTGCCGGATGATCTGCAAGCATATATGGATATGCTCCGCAAATAGAAGATAGTCTTTATCTGCATATGTGCGGATTACAAAAAAATATGTTCAGGAGTTTTTGGAATGAAAAGAGCTTTATGTATTACGGTTTTTTGTCTATTTTTCCTAGTCTCATGCAAGGGATTTATGCTTTCTGTCAAGAGTGAGAAAAATAATACTCTTCTCGTGATAAAGAGTACTCACACAGACTCTGGAGACAGAAGTTACGGAAGTAATCTGTATTATGAAGTAACAGGTTACGGTTCTACTGGAGAAACAAATTTCACGATATCTAACAATCAGAATAACAACTGTTATTTCATCAAACCCGGGGTCTACGACAGGTGGAATATCAGATTAAAATCAAGTAGTGATAAATATTTTTCAACTTTTGATTTTAACTGTAGAGTTGTTATCGAGTCAGGAAGTATTACCATTTTCCCATATAAAATAATGAGTTTTACAACGCCGTCAAAAAATATTGCAAATACAATCATGATTTATAGCGAGAAAGCGCTTTTACCGCAGGATGAGCTTTATAAACTCGTAACTGATTACAAGAAAGACGAGGCTTTTTATACATGGGACAAGCTCTATGTTGGAGATAGGGTTAGGATTAAGAATATTGGGGCAACGGTAGAGAACGAAGAAGATTAGTTTTTCCTCAGATAGATTTCTTTATAGGCCATAACTTTTTAATAGTCATAAAGTTATGGCCTTTTTTTTACTTTGCGACCTGTCGTAAATAATTTTTAAACTTGCCTCATTATTATTTTGTTTATGTTAAGAAAAATAATTGACAGTAAATGAATTCTCAAATAGAATTATTTGAGGAGTTCATATGTCCAAATCAATAAGTTCAAAGTCAAAAATAACTGTAATTATAATTGCCGTGTTGCTCATTGCAAATATTCTTTGTATTTTCGTATTTTCCACTGCTTCGAGGTTTTTCCCGGGCGGGCAGGATGGCACTATGGAGAATGGTGCTCTTGTTCTCGATATGGAGTTACAGGTCGGGAATATTCAACGATCTTCCGGATCTGCCGGTGGAATCCAGATTTATAAGAATGAGGGACGTCAGGCTCTTGACTATGCTCTGAAAGATCAGAAGATGCTTATCGATAGAGTAAAATCGGAGCAGTTACAGAAGGATATAGGGGAGCTTCCGGAAAATTTTAATGAGTTATATCTGATTGGAGAAAGAATTTCTGAATCTTTAGGTAAAAATAATGATACTTTGCTTCTAAATCTTGCTGCATTTTCCAGTAAAAGTAAATCCCTTGTAACGACTCTTGAAAATATAAGGATGCAGGTCTCATCGGATTCTACCCGAAATAAGAAGTTTTTAGAAAAAATTATGTTCCTTCCGTTTTACGTAACAGCTGGAGTCAGTTGCATAGTTTTTCTGCTTGTTTTCATACAACATTTAACATTCTCCAGAAAAATAATAAAACCAATTGCACATATCAATAACTACTTTGAGACCTTAAACAAACCGCATGGCGATCTGTCAGTTCAGATTGTATAATGGAAAAATAGTGAAGAAATAAATGCGCTTATCGGACAGATCAATACATTCCTCGACAAACTGAGAACAATACTCCTCAATGGACTGGATATAGTGGACAAAAACCGGAACCTTGCAAATCGTCTTGCCCTGAGTTCACGCGAATCCGCTGAGGCTGTCGCTGAGACAGGTAAGAGTATTATTCTGATAAAGAATGGGATGGGGAAACTCGACACTGACATCGCCGGATCATCGGCGTTCATAGAGGAGATCACCGCATCGATTGCTAACCTTGTCGTGCAGGTTGATGCGCAGTTTCAGGCCATCGGCAGATCGAGTGCTGCCATAGAGGAGATTATGGCGTCTGTTGGGAATGTGGCTAAGATTGCCGAAGTGAAGAATAGTGCGATGAGGAATCTCGTAGATCTGATAAAGAACGGCGGGGAAAAAGTCGCGACGACTAACTCGATTATAATAGACATAACAAAAAATACCGAGAGCATGATGGAGATGATTGACATAATTAATAACATTGCTAGTCAGACCGACTTGCTTGCGATGAATGCTTCGATAGAAGCTGCTCATGCCGGAGATGCAGGAAGAGGATTCGCCGTTGTAGCGGATGAGATCCGTAAACTTGCAGAGATGGCAAGTTCCAATGCGGGAAGAATTGCTGCTACTCTTAAGAACTCCGTTGAAATGATCGGTTATGCAACAGAAGCCGGGAATGATAGTGAAAAGGCTTTTGAAACAATAAATAAAGAGGTGGAAGAATTTGCCGGTGCTCTGGAGGAGGTTTCCAGTTCGATGAAAGAGTTGTCGGAGGCAAGTGCGGAGATACTCTCCTCAATCGGTGCGCTTGTTAACTCCAGCGAGATGGTAAGTGCTTCGTCTAAGGAAATGGAGGATGGTACAAAAGAAATCTTAAGGTCGATCCATAGCATTAAGGATGTTTCATCTAATACATTAAACAACACGCAGGATATTGCCCGTCACTCAGATAAATTGAGTGAGATATCACTCAAGGTTTCAGCGTTCAGTAATCAAAATACCTACAACAACTCAATCGTCTTTGAAGAGTTGAATAAATTCAATGCCGGATTTAAATCATCCTCTCTCGGTGAGGATGCTATGATCGGTATTGACTGGTCAGATATTCTCTCTGTTGGCGTTAAAGAGATGGACGATGAGCATAAAGAGCTATTTAAAAGGATAAATTCTCTTCTGAAGGAGTTGTTTACCGGGAACGGAAATAATATCAAAGAACTTTTTGCATTCTTGAGTCAGTATATAGATTTTCACTTTGGGGATGAAGAAAAACTCCTTAAGAAATACTCCTATCCTAAATTTGATGAACATAAAAAACTCCACACTGCTTTTATCGATGAATTTAATGATATTGAACGGCAATTTAATGAGGAGGGATTTTCTGCAAGGATACTCATCCGTATACAGGATAAAGTTGTCAATTGGCTCCTCGAACATATCGGTAAAACAGATAAACTTTATGGTGAGTTTTTGAAGTCAAGAGCAGGCGTCTAAAAGAAAATACGCATAGATGGGTAAATTAAATGATTGAAGCTGTATCAAAAAATAATATAGAAGAAGTGCTTCCGTTAATTCGGAAATATCAGGAATTTTATAAGATAACTACTATTGACGATGATCGGAATAAGATTTTCTTTTCTCAGTTCGGAGAGAGTGGAGATAACGGATGTCTTTTCCTTTATAGAAATGATGAAGGGAAGCCGATTGCCTTTGCAACAGTTTATTTCACATTTGTCTCAAGTATCCCTGCTAAAGTGGGGGTCATGAACGATCTCTACACATTACCAGAATATAGAAGAAAAGGAATCGGGCGAAATTTAATTAATCATTGTCTTCGATTTGCATTGTCTAAAGGAGCTGTTAGATTACAATGGCTAACCGCAGAGGACAATGAGTCTGCTCAAAAGCTATATGAATCACTGGATACAAAGAGAAGCAAATGGATAGTATATACGTATGCTAAATAATCTTTAAATATTTGAGTGATAAGCATAAGAAAGAGCCATCAGTCACCCTCTTTTTTTAATATTAAAATCCGTTTGACTTTTATTTGCAGATATACAACTTAATTTTATGAAATCTATAATACTTTATGAACCTGAAAACGGGAAAATCCCGGTTAAAGATTTTTTTTGGCTCATTAAAAGATAATATTTTACAAAAAATTCATAGGGTTTAAAACTAATTTTTGAAATAGATATTGTTCCAAGTTCATGCTTTAACAAATTAGTTTCTGTAGATGACATCTGGGATTGTAGAATTATTTTTCAAGGAAACATTTTTAGGATTTTATGTTTTTAGAAGAGGCTCTTGCAAAAATTCTATAGAAAAATATTTTTTTGCAAGAGGATCAAGAGATTATCTTTATTAAAATCGTAATTCCGGTTTTAGGCGCGTTTCCTATAAATATTTCATTTTATTTCCAGCAGCTTGTATTCGTATTTCTTCAGCGGAATAGAAAATGCTTTTGAGTTCGCTGCTGTAATTTTTTTATAAAGGGTTCTTTCATTTTTATTATTACAGTTAAAAATGGTCTTACCGGTATACTTCTGAAGATCTATGGTGATCTTTGCATTTTTTTCACTAACATTAATGAGAACGATTATATCTTGAGAGTTTTCAGGTGAATTATAACTTCTCAGATAACTTAGAACATTTTCATTATTCTGGCGGAGTATGCTTTGGGAACCCTTTTGGATTGCCGGATTATTTTTTCTGAAATTTATGAGATCCTTGTACATTCTAAAAAGGGATGACTCGTCGGCTGATTGTGTTTCGAGCGAAACATCAAGTTCTCTTTTCATTTTTCTTTTTTTAGATGCCATCCCCTCTTTTTCGTACTCCATGTACCATTTGAATGCGTCTCTATTCCCTAAATCTCTTTTGCCGTTTTGTCCGAGTTCCTGTCCGTAATAAATATGGGGGAGTGATTGCTGCATGGTGGTGAGAACAGCCCCGATTTTTAAAAGATTACTATTCGAACCGCAAGTGGTCGCCCAACGGCTTGTGTCATGATTTTCAAGGACAGTGCAAAAGTACTTATTCTCAGGCTGGCTGGAATGGGACTCTGTAAGCAAATTTTCCATTCTTGATTTATCAAAAACGACCTTTTCAGAGAATATGAGCCCATCCCTGACTTTCATAACAAGCGTTCCGTCCATATCCGCCTTTGTAAGAATATCAACGCCGTACCCCCAGTCGGCTGGTTCCGCAATATATATACACCCCGTTTTTATTGTTCTGGTATAATCTACAATCGGTTTCCAGAAACCGGATAGGAGATTTGTTGCAAATCCTTTATAATCAAGATTGTCCATTATGTGATCCATTCTAAAACCGTCAACTCCGTCATCGGTTACTCCGTCAGCATTCGGATCAAGCCAGTGAGCATACATTTTTTTCTGATATTCGAGGACTTCCTTATTATTCATATTAAGGGATACGAGTTTGACTTTCTTACCGTTTTTGTCCCTTGTTTCTAATATGTTGCCTATTATCGATTCCGGTGTTTTATTCAACGGATCTTTATATTTGACCCAGTTACTGTATTTTGACTGAGGATTGTTGTATGAATCCTTAAACCAGATATGATTACTTGTTATATATTGAGTTTCCATATCAATAAGAATTCTCATTCCCCTTTTGTGAACCTCTTTGCACAAGTTTCTGAAATCTTCCATTGTACCAAGTTCAGGATCTACAGCATAGAAATCATCGGCAAAATACTTATGTTCAAAAGGCGAGAGATAGATAGGATTGAGCCATATCAGGGTTACGCCAAGCTCTTTAAGATAATCAAGTTTTGAGGTGATCCCATTAAGATCACCTATGCCATCTTTATCGGTATCATAAAAACAGTTCGGATAAATCTGATAAACGACATCATCTGAGGTAATTTCAGCATATTGCAGCATATAGATAAAAGCGAACAAAAACAAAAAAACAACTTTAATCTTCATTATAAACTCCTGTTTTATAATCAGCGTATTCACCTTAGAACACCATTCGGTATCCGATGAATACTCAGTCTGCATACTACACGGTTTCAAGAAAAAATGTCTGATTGAAAATGCTTAATCTTTTACGGGAAGGAGAAAATGGATAACTGTATCGTTCTCCTTATCGAGAAAATTGGTCTCGTCGGTGATCCCTATGAGTGATACATATCGTGAGTCAAGTTCGTAATCTGTTATCGATAACCATATTTTAAAAATAAGGTCTATAGTATCTGTTGCCCCCTCAGTTTGCAGATCAATTGTTTTTCCTTTGTGATAAAATGAGATGTATTTCTGCGGTGGAATGGTGAGATTCAACAAAGGCGACGGCGGAGTATCGATAAAGAGTGACTGTATCCCGGCGATAAATGAAAGATTTTCACCGTAGGTTCCGTCATTCAGGATATTATAATGTACATCAGGATTAATCAGTCCGTCCATACGGCTTGTGTTTTTAAGAAGAGACCCCCACGTTTCAACCATCGAACTATGAGTAATTTTGCCGGTATCATTTTTTACAGTAATGAAGTTCATCTCCGGGAGATATGTTTCCTCAATTTTAAACAGCCGGTTTCCGGTCTTCTTCATAATACTTGCATTGATACAATTGATTTTTGTATATGGTTCAATCGAAACACCATTCCTCACATACTCGCCGGGAGTTATAGAAAAATATTTCTTAAAAGCTCTTGAATATGCCTCGTGCGAGTTGTAATTGTACTTCAAGGCGACATCGAGTATTGTGTTATGAGGTGAATGGAGCTCTTTCAGCGATTCGGA
This sequence comes from Spirochaetota bacterium, assembly GCA_041306845.1. Lineage (GTDB taxonomy): Bacteria > Spirochaetota > GWE2-31-10 > GWE2-31-10 > GWE2-31-10 > JBFZEO01. Next base: position 2,459 of record JBFZEO010000077.1, on the reverse strand, counting down.
AAGGATTCTTTTTCTTATGTAAAATATGAGGTTTTCATTAGTAGCAGCCTTAAATAATCTCTGAAAATGGAATTTTGAAATAGTGAAATGCTCAGCAATTGAGTCGATGGTAAGGTTGTTCATAAGATTATCTTCAATATAATCTATGATATCCTGTATCAGATAAAAATAATCCATATTCAATGTATCCTAAAAAACTATAATGAATGCAAAGCATAAGATTACACTAATTTACAGTGTTGTAAAACTATTTATTTTAGAAAATATACCAGTATCAATGATATATGATGTGTAATTCTTAACAAACAGTTTTAGATACAAATTAACTACAGTTTCAGACTCTTCTAAAACAAGTAAGATATCTTTTTTATTTACCTTCTGGAAGTCTGCGTTTATTGTGTTTTGATAGATTTTAAAGCAGAAATTCCTTTACCCTTATGGATTCAATTCATTCATAAATCATAGTGGGTCTAGCAAAAATTCTATAGAAAAATGATTTTTGATAATAAGAAAATGGTGAACGAGGTTTATAGAAGTGGTCATTAGTAAAAATAATGCAAATTACCTTTCATTACGGCTCTATAACTAATATAAGGTTAGAGAGTCCCTTTGGGGGTGTCGGATAAAGGAACATTGATGTTTAAACAGACTTTTAGATCTTTAAAATATATTAATTATAGAATCTATTTTATAGGACAGGTGATATCGCTGTGCGGCGGGTGGATACAGAGCGTTGCCCTCTCGTGGCTTGCCTATAAGTTGACAGGTTCGGCGGTTATGCTCGCTCTCGTAGCATTCGCCTCACAGATACCGTGTATCGTGTTCACTCCGTTAGCCGGTGTCCTTGCCGATAGGGCAAACCGGAGGGTAATGCTCATAATAATACAGATTTTTGCTATGGTTCAGGCGGTAATTTTGACCATTCTCACACTGACCGGACTCCTGAATATCTACTATATCCTGCCGTTATCGCTTATGCTTGGAATCCTGACTGCGATGGAGACTCCGGTGCGTCACTCGTTTTACAGTGATCTTATAGATAATCTTGATGACCGCGGTAATGCGATTGCTCTGAACTCAACTATGATTAACCTTACGCGGCTTGTCGGGCCGGCGATTGCAGGAGTGTTGATACCGCTTATCGGAGAGGGGTTTTGTTTTCTGTTTAATGCTGTATCTTACTGTGCAATTATCATATCTCTCATTCTCATAAAGACTATCAGATCCGGGCAGTCAACTGAGCATAAACGGATACTGACTGAGATGAAGGCGGGATTTTTGTATGTATCGCGAACGCCGCCGATCCGAACGCTGTTGATCCTTATTTCTGCTGTCAGTTTCGGCGGAATGTCTGTTACCGTACTCTTTCCGATATTTGCAAAGGTGGTTTTTTCTGGAGGTGCCGGTACTCTCGGAGTCATAATGTCATCGTTCGGTGCTGGTTCTATCACCGGAGCGTTGATCCTGGCGCACAGACGGACAGTGCTCGGTTTAACGAGGCATATTCAGATTGCTGTTTATATAACCGGTTTTTCGCTGGCACTTCTCCCATTTGTTGGGAATATTTATATTGCCTGCATAATTACAGGACTCTTTGGTTTCGGGTTTATATCGATGATAGCCTCGTGCAATACCATTCTGCAGACCATAGCGGACGACAAGATGAGAGGGCGGGTTATGAGTTTTTATACGCTGGCTTTTATGGGAATGATACCTCTCGGCAGCATGATACTCGGCTGGCTGACAGAAATAATCGGAGTTGTTCTTGCGACTTGTAGTGCCGGCGTTTTTACCATTATAACAGCTGTGATTTTTTCATTGAGAATAGGGAAACTGCGCAGTTATATAAAACCTGTTTATGTGGCAAAGGGGATTATGCTTCCCGATTGACGGGTAAATCTTATCGTTATTAATCTTTGTCAGCTTAAGTCCTGCCGGGGCATACCGGAAAAGATTAGGAAATAGTTATTATTATCACAGTGAATTTTAGGGCATCTCTAATAACCTTGCATTTCAAACAAAGTAGTTTTTTTATAGACGAGAAGCTGAAGTCACAGCATAATCTGTTTATGTGGGAATTTAAGCGACGAAGTATATGAGAAAAAGAGAGTATGAAATCAGGTGAGGTTAATAGAGATGCGCTTAAGTTTATATTGCAAGCAGCTTGCATTTGTATTATAATTAGATATCTTATTTTGAGGTCAAATATTGATTCAATCATTTACAACAATAGGAGTAAGCATTTTCATTGAGGGACTTTTTTTTCTAATAATCGGAGCTATAGTGTCAAGCATCATAGCACGACTGTCTAAGATATGTTGTGCGGCAGATGCCTCAGTTGTAGGGTTTATTTGTAACAAACAAGATCTTAATCAATACTTTATTGCAGATGATTGGTACGAACTTGAAGGTGTAATTGGTAAGGAAACATTAAAGATATATGATGAAGACATAGAATT
>JBFZEO010000076.1:0-3674 GCA_041306845.1 Spirochaetota bacterium | reverse complement strand
TCCACCGTTCGAGTTGAAAGTAACTTTGTAGGTTACGACTACCGGATCAGTTTTCTTCTTCTTGTCATCATCACCGTCATCATCTTCGGGAGTTGCTGTACACCCGATCATCAGCACCATGAGCATCACACTCATTTGAAATTTCCATTTAAACATTGTTATTTTTCTCCTTAATGTAAATTAATATTATAAAATCCCCGGTGCATTTGTATATACTTCGGGGATCTTTTTCCGTTGTGTGAGATTGATTTCATTGTTGTTTGTTGTTTGTTGTTTGTTGTTTGTTGTTTGTTGTTTGAGCATCTTTTTTCCATAGGTCAGTTGATTTTTTTAATACGGGGTAAATATAGCACGGTTTTTTATAAAATACAAGTTTGAAGGAGAGTGTTTTTTATAAGAGCGCGGCTCTTATGATCTCAGTGTCAGCACTGCTGTCTTTACGAAAGTTACCAAACACACTTTTTCCTTTGCGGAAAGAGTGTGTTTTACATAACTTTCTTGACGCGCTGTGCTGACAGGGGATAAAATTTGGAATGGGGGATGGTTTTTAAACATCAGCGTTTATCAAAGAGCCCGACGAGCAAGGGTGCTCGGTAGAGCATTTTGCAGGAATCTGCAAAACTCCGAAGCGTTTATTAGCGGTTAATCATTCTTCTGCATTTTCTTTCTTACTTCCTTCTCCCTTCGTGCCCTTCGTGTTAAACCTCTTCAAGCTTTCCTCTGATCTTTTACTTTCGGTTTCGAGGCTCAAAGGTTCGGCAAGAGACTCTGCTTATTTATATTGTATTTACGCATTTTTAGGTGGAGATGCTGCCTTTCAACCCCAATTTCCGATGCTGTTTTCGTAACATTCCACCCATTCTTTGACAAATGATAGATGATAAAATCCTTCTCAAATTCCGCAACAACCCTCTCCCGCGCACCGGCAAGATCGGCAGGATATGCAGAGTAATCATAATTCACCCCGCAAACGGCAGAGTCTGTCCTATCGTTGATCTCGGGACTGGACTCCGCCATGATAGCCGTTTCCCCTTCCAGCATCTCCCCATTCCCGGAGAGGATAACCCACCTCTCTATACTGTTGCGCAGCTCCCTTATGTTGCCGGGCCAGCTGTATTCTGCGAGATATTTCTGCAGAATGGTTGATATGCCGGTTATACTTTTGTTGTATCTTGCTGACAGTTCGCTTATAAAGAGTTCCGCGAGTGCAAAGATATCGTCCCGCCGCTCCCTGAGAGGGGGAATGCTCAGTCTTATTACATTGAGTCTATAGAAAAGATCACTGCGGAACCTCCCCGATTCAACCTCTTTTTCTATATCCTTATTTGTTGCTGATACAATTCTTAGATTTATATTATATGATTTATCCGATCCGACGGGAGTAACCGCATGTTCCTGCAGAACACGGAGCAGTTTAACCTGCATATTAAGGGGCATCTCGCAGATCTCATCGAGAAAGAGTGTCCCGTTATCGGACTTTCTTATGAATCCGAGCCGGTCACTCACAGCTCCGGTGAAAGCCCCTTTGACTGACCCGAACAGCTCACTTTCAAAAAGCCCCTCAGGGATCGCACCGCAGTTGACGCAAACAAGATTCCCGTTACGTCCCGATTTCTCATGGATAAGTGATGCAAGCACCTCTTTACCGGTTCCTGACTCCCCAGTTAATAAAACAGAGGCATCGGTAACAGCAGCAGTATTAACAGTATCGATGATTTTAGACATGCTCTCTGCTCTGAATATATAATCTCTCTTTTTATCTCCGGCTCTGATTTTCCTTATATGAGAGATCCTGTTCAGCAGATCCTCGTTATTAAACGGTTTGGATATGTAATCAAAAGCCCCCATTCTCACAGCCTCAAGAGCCAGTTCACCGCTGTCGTAACCGGTTATCATGATGACCTCAACTCCGGGGAAGCCGTTTTTTATCCTCCCGAGCAGGTCAAGCCCGTTGATCCCGGGCAGCTGATAGTCAACTATGGCTGCATCGATCCGCTGTGTGGTGAGAATGGAGAGCCCCTCCTCGCCGCTGTTTACGGAGACAACCTCATCACCGATACTTGTAAAAAGCTCCTCCAGCGATAATCTGATAACCGGTTCATCATCGACAACCAGCAGTTTCATTCCACAACCTCCCCGGACACAACACAATTAAATATAAGTTCAAACTCAGTATTACCAGCTTCCCACTTTTTCAGAGTGACGGAGCCGCCGTACTGACTGATGATCTCCCTGCAGAGTGCCAGCCCGATCCCGCTCCCTGTCTGCTTCGTTGTAAAAAAAGCATCAAATATTTTCTCTTTTATATCTGGTTTTATCCCGCAGCCGTTATCGGAGATTGTCATAACTATCTTGCCCGATTCATAATTATCCGCAATGATTTTTATTTCAGATGCGCCGGACTCTATACTGTTGTAGACGAGATTAAGGATGATCTGTCTGAATCTGTCCGGATTTATTTTAATTAACCCGCCATATTTAATCTCTTTTATTATCCTTATTTTACCCTTACCGGCTGTCAACTCAATAAACTTTATCACAGAATCCAACTCATCTGACAAAGAAGTTATCACCTTACTATCATCAGAAACACTGTTTATTTTCAAAAATTCTCCGGTTAACTCCATGATCCTGTCAACCTCTTTCGATATAACATCAAGATACATTATTTTCTTTTCGTCGGGCATTGTGTCGTATCTCGATGTCATCTGCTGTGTAAGCGATCTTATCCCGGTAAGAGGATTCTTGATCTCATGTATGAGCGATGCCGAGAGTTTTTGAATGATAGTCTTTTTTTCGATAACAGTCTGGTTTTTTATTATCTCAATATTGTCACTATAATCTTTATTTAATTTTATCAGTTTGTTTCTATAGATAAAAAATATCTCGGCAGCAAGACCTATGGAAAACGAGACAGGCAGTATAAATTGAGAAAATGAAAAATTTCTCGATTTAAAATGATAGTACAAAGAGAAGAAGATGAATGGGACAATGCAGATTATAATCACAATTACAGCATATATATCAGTCCTGGGGGAATCACTATTACAGTCTTTTTTAACAAAAGAATATGCAATCAATATTGTCCAAAAGATGATATGATAAACAGGTATACTCAATCCATTATCAAGATAATTATAAAATAAAACAATATAGATGACCGGAACAACAAAAATAAAAAAGTCGTAAAATCTGAATCTATCCCTTTTTTCGGAAACTATGAAAAGATAATAAAAAACTGGTATCAAAAGATTAGTATAGAGCGGCTGAAAATAGTTATACCTCACCCCCATTCCATGAACCGCCTCACTTACCAGATATAACAGTATAGAGAGCCAAAAGAGAGAATGGAACCTTGTCGCCCTAACTTTGTATCCGAAAATAAAAAGAAATACTATGCTGACAGCCATTATGCCCGCCGATAAACCTAAAATGTATTTACCCAGAAGATAATTCATGAAAAAACACTCCGCTATACTTAAATATTAACTATTCCCGCCAGCCCTATAAAGACAAAAACCGCCCCAAAAGCAATCGACAAGACGCAAGACGCTGTTTTTAAATTGCTAATCTTTGCTGCCAGACCGGATACCATCCCCGGCAATATAAAAACAGACGTTGCTGCAAAAAATCCAAAAAAATATATCAACCCGCCGATAAGATTGTCAATAAGA
>JBFZEO010000075.1:0-2840 GCA_041306845.1 Spirochaetota bacterium | reverse complement strand
GCAGGTTCTTTAGTAGCAGTAGCTTTATCATCAGCGAGGTTAGCCCATGCAGGATCAACTTTAAGCTGTTTGTATTCACCGCCTCTATCTACCGCAGCATTGTTTTTATCAACAATGTCCTGACCTTTTTTACCGTAAGATTTAACGATAAATTTCTTCATCTGTTCGATAGCAAGATCAACAGGGATAACTTTTGTTATTCTGAAGAATGCTGATTGAAGGATTGTATTTGTTCTGTTTCCAAGACCGATGTCGTCTGCTATTTGAGTTGCATCTATATAGTAAACAGAAATATTCTTCTGAGCAAAGTATTTTTTTACTCTGTTAGGAAGGTTCTTAACGAGATCATCTCCATCCCATAATGTATTTAAAAGGAATGTACCATTCTGCTGTAAACCTCTAGTAACATCGTACATGTTAAGGTAAGCCTGAACATGACAAGCAACAAAGTTAGGTGTATTTACAAGGTAAGTTGATCTGATCGGAGTGTCACCGAATCTTAAGTGTGAACAAGTAAAACCACCAGACTTCTTTGAGTCATAAGAGAAATAAGCCTGACAATATTTATCAGTGTTTTCACCGATGATTTTTACAGAGTTCTTATTAGCACCTACAGTACCATCGGCACCGAGACCATAGAACTTAGCTTCATATATACCTTTCCCGCCAAGTGCCATTTCCTCTTTAGGAGGCAATGAAGTAGATGAAATATCATCAACTATACCAACTGTAAACTGGTTTTTAGGCTGTGCGAGTGCAAGATTTTCATATACAGAGATAACCTGAGCAGGTGTTGTATCTTTTGAACCAAGACCGTATCTTCCGCCAACAATAAGCGGAGCATTTGCATTACCATAAAAACAATCTTTAACATCGAGGTAAAGAGGCTCGCCGGTAGCACCAGGCTCTTTTGTTCTGTCAAGAACAGCTATTTTTTTAGCTGTCTTAGGAACTGCTGCGAGAAAGTGTTTTGTGGAGAATGGTCTGTAGAGGTGAACTGCAACAAGACCTACTTTTTCACCTTTGGAAACGAGGTAATCAATAGCTTCTCTGGCAGCTTCAGTAACAGAACCCATAGCTATGATAACTCTATCAGCATCGGAAGCTCCGTAATAGTCAAAAAGACCATATTTTCTGCCTGTAACTTTAGAAATTTTTTCCATGTATTCTTCAACGATAGCTGGAACAGCATCGTAATACGGATTACATGATTCTCTATGCTGAAAGAAAACATCCGGATTCTCTGCCATACCTCTGGCAACCGGTTTTTCCGGATTAAGTGCATTAGCTCTGAACTCAGCAAGTGCTTTCTGGTCAACCAACGGAGCCAGATCATCGTTTTCAAGCATTTCTACTTTTTGCATTTCATGAGAAGTTCTAAATCCGTCAAAAAAGTTAAGGAATGGAACTCTCGACTTTATAGTAGATAGATGTGCAACACCAGATAGATCCATTACTTCCTGAACTGAACCTTCGGCAAGCATTGCAAAACCGGTCTGTCTACAAGCGAGAACATCCTGGTGATCGCCGAAAATACAAAGAGCATGTGACGCAAGTGTTCTTGCAGAAACATGAAATACACTTGGAAGCAATTCACCGGCGATCTTGTACATGTTAGGGATCATTAACAACAATCCCTGTGAAGCAGTAAACGTAGTAGTTAACGCTCCGGCCTGCAAAGATCCGTGAACCGCACCGGCAGCTCCAGCCTCTGACTGCATCTCTTCAACAGATACCGTTTCCCCGAATATATTCTTACGACCGGCAGCAGCCCATTCATCAACATATTCAGCCATAGTAGATGACGGTGTAATAGGATAAATTGCAGCAACTTCACTGAACATGTAAGCTATGTGCGCCGCAGCCTGGTTACCGTCAATAGTAGCCATTTTTTTAGCATTGTTTGCCATTGTAACTCCTTTTATCTTTAATACTTAAATATTTTAATGTCTTCAGGGTATTTCTAAAAACCTGTATCGGATTTATAAAAGAATTAATCTGCAATTCATAGCAGCATAAACATCTGAAAAAAGATGCGTTTTAACTGCCATATATTACAAAAATCAACTCAAAGATAAATCGTAATTTAGGTATTTAGAAGTACCCTTTATAAACGGCATTAACTTAATACGGCAACATTATAATACAAAAAATTAAAAATCTCAATTAAAAAAATGGTTTTTTTGTGAAAATAAATAACAATAAATTTAAATATTTCACAATAAAAAAACTTTTCGGGACTTCTAAACCCCGCTTATTGATTTCAAACTTCCGTTGTTTAATTCATAATAAGACACATTCCATCCTGCCAACTCCTCCGGATAATGAGTGATAATCAGTGCCGGTATCCCGCGCTCCGTAAACAACTTGAAGAATAGATCCCACAGTTCCATCCGTGAAACTCTGTCCAGATTATTAAAAGGTTCATCGAGTATAATAAACCCCGGGTTAGCAACAAGAGCCCTTGCGAATGCCAGTCGTTTCTTCATACCGCCGCTTAGCTCATCGGGATACGATGACGGAGAGATCCCGCACATGTTAAGGGCATCGATCACCACTTTAGAAATGTTATCAATATTTCTATCTACACCGGGTAAAGAGGCATTGTTAAATGAATCAAGGTGGTCAAGCAGAAGATCGTCCTGAAAGATCATAACACACTTCTCCGGAAGATGCGCCTCTCCTCCGGCTGCCGATATCACACCGGAGGCAATCTTAGCGAGAGTTGTTTTGCCCGAACCGGACTTCCCGGTCAGCACAGCAGCCGTCCCCACCGGAACACGCAGACTTACATTATCAAGAACATTGCCTTTCTTACCTGTTTTATATGAGAATGAAAT
>JBFZEO010000013.1:0-5486 GCA_041306845.1 Spirochaetota bacterium | reverse complement strand
TCTTTGCCGTTGTTCAGGTACTTTTCGTACTCCTCCGGCTTGATATAGGATAGGTGATTTTTTGACATAATTTTCCTCCTGTATGCAAAAAACAAGAGAAAAGATATGTGTTATTGATGTGTTTGAATGGAATAGCACTTTTATGCAGAGTTATTTTGCAAGTATAACCTTAACCTGCACGCCCTTGAGTCTGCCGATCTTACCGGTCAAAGCTCCTGCCTCATCTGTAGTACAATCGATAATCAAATTTATAACGTGCAACCCGCGATCCCGCACTGGCATTCCCATTCTACCGAGAATTATGCCGCTGTACGCCGACAGAATGCTGTTTAGCTCCGTCACGCTGTCAGTCTCGTTTATAATTATCGACACGCTGCCGATCCTCTTCTCCATCAGTTGAAACCTCCGAATCAGTATCAAAACAGTCATTTGTACCCATTCACTTTGAAATCAAAACATATTCTTTTTCTCAGAGAACAGAGTTAATCTAACACAAAAAAAATATTTAGACAAGGTGAGCTTAAAATTTTAGAGACTTATAGAGATCTGCTGGAACATCTGCATTATTTCTACATTGTAATCAATGATTCCTGACTCTCTGAATACGTATTCCCAATCTTTATGATTATTCTGCCTGAGTGAGGAAACAATACCGTCCCAGATAAACATCGGAACAGCCACAGGAAGTATCCAGCACCAGAGGAAATGGGAAAATTTCGGTTTACAAATAGGGAAAGCCAATATAGGAAAAATTAAGGAGAAATTCGAGATAACACTAAGACTCCGCCTAGTCAAAGGCTCAAAAATAAAAACTTTCTTTGCCTTAGATTTTAATGATTTTAAAATAATTATCTGCTGATCTATGGGAACATGATGAAATGAGGCCGAGAACACAATAATACTCTCACTTATATTCTCGTCGAAGTTTTTTACATTCAAAGGGTAATAGATCGGCTTTATTTTGCCACTGTATCTCTCTTCAAGTTTTTTAAAATGTTCGATCCTCGGATTAATATCACATGGGATCAACGTAACATTATTAGTAGTCTTTTCCAGTATCTTTTTTAGAAGAATAGCACTCCCGGCGCCAACTTCAAACACTTTATCATATTTATTTTTCAACAATTCTTCCGCAATACTATCTGCACATTTTGAATAATATTCTCTCAAAATATCAAGAGAATATTCAAGTATCTCCATCAGAACTTCTCTGAGAGATTTTGGTAGGTATTTTAGATCCATCCATTCAAATAAGAAAATTTTCTTCATAAAGTCACCCTGATTTATCAACGAGGCATATTATCAAAATAGAATAAATTGTGGAAGATAAAAAAACTTACTTTGACAAATTATTTATAAATTTGTATATCTATAAATACTTACAAGAACTAATTTTGTATTTTATGGGACTCTAAAAAAATAGCTTGGGGTAAATTGTAAATTTTGACCATAAGATGAAAATTTACAAACTAAAACACTGAATTAAACATATTCAGGAGTTGAAACTGCAATTGAAATAATTTTTAGATGAAAATATAGGATTAGAACTTTATATTTATCTAAAAATATCTATAATGATTGAATGGAGATTAATATGAAAATCAAACTCTCAATTCAATCGAAGATAATTGTTTTTCTCGGATTACCTATACTGTTTCTGCTAATACTAACATTCATCATAAACAACGTTATAATTTCTCACAACATAAAAGATATAACTAACGATAAAATAATTTCGGAGTGCAAATCAAGTCTCCACTCTATAGACAAAATTTTTTCGAGTCTCTATGAGAATGCTTACTCTGTAAAAAGAACCGGTGAACTTTTTTACAACAGTCTTAACGGCAGCGCCCCGGCAAATAATAAACTCATTGAAAAATACCTTAGAGATCAGGTTTCTGACAATAAGAATGTTTTTGGGAGCGGAATCTGGTATGAAAAAAATCTTATCGTCGGCTCCGAATATTTTGCTCCGTATATCTATAGAGAAAAAGCGGAACTGATATTAACTTATGACTACGCAACTGCCGATTACAACTACCCAGCTCAGGAATGGTACACTAATGCCATTCCAGCCGACTGGAACCGAAAAAATAAGAGAGACACAGACACATATATTACCAAACCCTATTACGATAAAACTCTCGATAAAATTTTTGTTACTATATCTACTATTATGTATTCGGACGATGATATTATCATTGGAGTAACATCGACAGACTGGACACTTGATTTTATACCTACGCTGATTTCACAGATAAAGATTACGGAAAACTCAAAAACATTCCTCGTCGATCCGGATAGCAGTCAAATCTTATACTCGTCCGATAACAAGGAAACATCTCAGAATTATAAAGAAAAATGGTGGGGAAAGGAACTTATATCTAACAATAAAATCTTAACAACAACTGAAAATGGAAAAGATTTTTTACTTTACTATGAACAACTCTCGACAGGATACCTGCTTGGATTTATAATACCGGTTAACGAGGCATATAAGCCGCTTTTTTATTTCCGCACACAAAATTTGATTCTGTCCGTTTTTATATCAGTCGCCATGCTCGTATTAATATTCCTTATTTCATTCTACCTCGTAAAACCTATCATCAAGATAACAAAAAAGCTTGAACAAATTTCTGCCGGCGAGGGTGATCTGACTCAAAAAATCGACCATTCCTCAAATGATGAACTGGGTACACTTTCATTAAATTTCAACAAACATCTGAATGCCCTCCACGAGATAATTACCGCAGTTAAAACATCTTCTGAAAAACTTATAAATTCCAGTCAAGAACTGGCAGCTTCATCCGAAGAATCTTCATCCTCGACGCAAGAAATCACAGCGAATATCCATCATATAAGAGACAAAATAGAATTTCTTGATACGACAATCAATAATCTAAACAGTGTTTTTATGGGAATGGCAAATTTTATCGAGGATATTACAAAGAAAATCGATGAACAGGCAGTTGATATCGCACAATCATCATCTGCCATAGAAGAAATCACAGCTTCAATCGGAAATATATCATTGACAGTCGATAAAAAAGTTATGACTATGCAAGATTTACAAAAAAATACAGATAGCGGATATCATGAGATGGAAGACACTATAGAGATCGTAAAAGATATCACGGAGTCAACACATCTGATACTTGATCTGATGAAAGTAATTGATAATATTGCCTCCCAGACAAATCTTTTAGCAATGAACGCTGCTATCGAAGCCGCTCACGCCGGCGAGTCCGGTAAAGGATTTAGCGTAGTCGCCGATGAAATAAGAAAATTATCTGAGAGTACAGAGGTCAACACAAAGGAAATTTCCCAATCAATAAGCGCAATCCTCGTAAAGATAAATGAATCAGAATCAAAAGCAGTCTCAACCGGCAAAACATTCAACTTAATCAGCAATGAAGTAGAAGACATATATAAAAGTATGAGTGAGGTAAAATCTGCAATGAGCGAATTATCTAACGGAAGTCAACAGATCGTCCAGGCGCTATCCTCACTTCTATCAAAGACAGAATCCATAAAGGAAAGATCGACTGATATCAAAGAAAAACTCGAATTCAGCAAAAAATCACTTAATGAAGTATCTACTATATCAATCGACACAAAAAACGGTATCGATGAGATCTCAAAAGGTGTTGATGAAATCAATAAATCGGCGATCCTAGTCAGCGATATCTCAACAGATAATCTTGAAAGGACACGTGAAATAAATATACTCATCGAAAAATTTAACACATAAACTACTAATCAAGATATCAATGAAATTCAGATTCCTTTAATCTATATTTTTATTCAATATTTTGGTAATATTCATTGACTACATATATCATTATTATTATACTCTACCTATTCGATAGGAATTGTTAAAATTAGGAGATTTATCATGGAAGCAATGGGATGGAATTATTCAGATAAAGTTAAAGAGCATTTTTTAAAGCCTCACAACGTACTTGAAGTTAGCGAGGAAGAGTTCAATGCGGACGGGATAGGATTTGTCGGCTCCCCGGCGTGCGGTGATATGATGAAAATATTTATCAAGGTCAAAGAGGGACGAATTGTGGATCTAAAATGGCAGACTTTCGGATGTGCCAGTGCTATAGGATCGACATCTATGTTGAGCGATATGATTATTAAAGATGGCGGAATGAAGATTGAGGATGCTTACAAGATAACTCCCGAGATGATTATAAATGAGCTCGGCGGATTACCCGCAAATAAAATCCATTGTTCTGTGCTCGGAGACAAGGCTCTGAGAGAAGCAATTAACGACTACTACAGAAGAACGAATCAGATCGACAAGATACCTCACGATAAAGAATCAAGGATTGTCTGTCATTGCCTCGACGTGTCAGAACACGATATCAAGATGGAAGTGCTGGAGGGAGTAAAAGACTTTGACTCTCTACAGAAGAGGACGAAGGTTGGAACCGGCTGCGGCAAGTGTATCGATGAGGTAAAAAAACTGCTCGATATGTATGTCGAAAAATACTATTCAAACGCAATCTACACCGGAGATAAAAAATGATATACCTTGATAATAACTCAACAACACCTCTCCATCCTAAAGTAAAGGAAAAGATTACCGAAGCGATGGAATATTATGGAAATCCCAGCTCTGCTCACGAAGTGGGCCGCAGGGCAAGAATGGTAATCGAAAACGCCCGAAAGGAAATAGCAGAATTCCTGGGATGCTATGAAGACGAACTCATATTCACAGCCAGCGGGTCGGAAGCAAACAACACTGTTTTAAAAAGTGTATCGTGCTGTTCTACCGGCTGCAACTGTTCATCGGGTAAAAAGCACATTATCACAACAAAGATCGAACACCCATCGGTCTTGAACACCGCAAAATGTCTCGAACAGGAGGGCATCGAAGTTACTTTCCTCGATGTCGATAAATATGGAATGGTTAGCCCGGAAAGCGTTGAAAAGGCAATCAGACCAAATACAATTCTGATCTCTGTGATGTTTGCCAACAATGAGATCGGAACAATACAACCGATAGCAGAAATCGTTAAGATCGCAAAAAAACACAAGATAAAAATCCACACCGATGCTGTTCAGGCAATAGGTAAAGTTCCTATCAATCTTAGTGAACTTGAGGTAGATTACCTGTCACTCTCCGGTCACAAGATTTACGCACCAAAAGGTGTCGGCGTACTCTATAAAAGACGAGGCACAAAAGAGATCCTCTGCCCGCTCATATCCGGCGGACATCAGGAGCAATCCCTCAGAGCCGGTACAGAAAACACCATCGGTATTGCCGCACTTGGAGAGGCGTTCAGACTGCTCAAGATCGAAATGAGCAGCGAAATTAAACAACTAAGATTTCTCCGTGACAAACTCGAAAAGGGGATAACATCCTCGTTACAACACACCGTAATAAACGGACATCCGACAGAGAGACTCCCCGGAACTCTAAACATCTCTTTTATGGGAATAGAGGGTGAATCCATCTTACTGAGACTCGATCT
>JBFZEO010000074.1:0-2997 GCA_041306845.1 Spirochaetota bacterium | reverse complement strand
CCTTCACTTACAAACCCTTCAGAATCCGCAATACTCGGATTCGCATGACCGCGTGGCGACACAAGACGCCATAACCAGCCTAATGCCGGTGGTAAAATATGAAATAAACCAATTATTCCATAAGTTGGATTTTCCTTAGTACAAGGAGGCGCTCTAAAACCAAAACTGCGCACATCTACTTCAACCGGTGTGTTTATAATATTTGCCACACACTCTCTTGGTACAACAACTCGAGGATTCGGGCATCTTTTTCCGGGAGCATCCATAGTATGTTCCCATATTAAACATGTAGCATCCTCTTTACCGTCAAGATTGAGAAATACCAGAGGTGACTTAGGGTGAATTGTAATTTTTTCAAGACTTGGTTCAGTGCCGTACTCCTTGATGTGATCCACACGTATAAACCATCCGGATTCAGCATCTGATAGAATCAGTTTCTTTTTCCCCTTTTGAATGGCGGAGTGGGCAAGAGCCATATCGTCAGTTACCGGATAAAGTGTCATTGAGTCAGCGTAATCCAGTGAAAATTTCTCCCCGGTAATAGTATTTACCCCAACAACAAGTTTGTTGTGACTATCATAATGCGGAGACTGGATCATTTCGCTTTTTCCTCCGCCCGATGCTCCTTCGTGCATCATAACAAGTTCTTTATTATTAAAGTTGTTTTTTATCTTTACCGTTGAAGCATGGAGAGTAGTCCAGCCCTCTTTCTCGCCAAGATGGAGAAGTGCTCCATATACACCTTTCTTGGCGCTCGGGCCCGGATATAGATTATATGCGAACATCTCATACATATCATTCAGTCTATTGTGAACAACAACCTGCTTGCCATTAAAATGTGTGTGTCTGAATGTTGGCGCAAGATAGATAACTATCTCAGGTTTAAAATTATCCGGCAGTTCTGAATAAGGGATAAACTCCTGCAAATCAGCGAGTCCGCCGGCAAAGAATCCGGTATTCACCGGAGCGATAAGCAGAGATGGAGCTTTTAATTCAGTACCTCCTGAATTAAAAGGCATAAAAAGAAGTTCTTTCTGAGATTTTAGCCACTCAAATGATTCTATTCTCAATGATTCAAAGTCGTAGCCGAACTCTTCGGAAAATCTAATTTTATCAGTATCCTCTTTATCACCAATAAATAAACAGTCAGGGTCTCTTCGACGCATATATGTCTCAGTGTAATTGATTGAAAGTCCGTTTTTACATTTTACAACGACAGCTTCTGTAATTTCGTTTTTGCCTTTTACATCATATTTTACTTCAAAGCGTTTGTTGTTGCCGCCTAAAGCAATATCTATGATGTCATTTTTAGTCTTAGGGATGATGATAGAAATGTTGGAAGTGTCAAACTTATCGAATTTAATTTTGTTAATCATTGTGTCCTCCCGGTTTTTATAAGAGGCTGTCAATTACTACAGCTCAGTATTATTGATTCTTACCCAACATTCGTGCTGCAAAATGCCCTGCATTTAAAACACCTTGCTTACCAATACCCATAGTCGCACATGGGATCCCTTTAGGTAATTGCAGGATTGACAGCAATGCATCAATACCGGCTAATGAACCGGAAATAAGAGGGATACCCAAAACAGGTTGCTTTACAAGAGACGCGACAACTCCAGGTAATGCTGCCGATAAACCAGCAGCTGTAATATAAATTTTTGTCTGATTTGTTTTTGTGAATGCAATCAGTTCTTCAAGATTTCTATGAGCAGATATAACTCTCAAGTCATACGTCATGCTGTAAGATTTTAAAACACCTTCAAGTGGTGCAATTTGTTCTTTATCGCTTTCGCTTCCTATGATAATTGTAACGTCAGTCATATTCGACTCCTCATTAGTTTTTTTTATAATAACATGCAATATTAATAAAATCAACATTTATGTTAATTTTATTGATTTTTTTTACATAATATATTAACAATAACAATATAGGTTTTAATTATATTAATGAGGTGATTATGAAAACAATTGGATGTCCTGGGTGTGGTAAGAAAATGGTTATAAAGACTCTTCACTGTGCGCAGTGTGATATAACAGTAAGCGGAACCTTTTATTCACACACATTTGGTTATTTGGATAAGGAATCGCTTGATTTTGTTGAGAAATTTATTCTAACTCGTGGAAACATGAAAGAAATGGAGGAAATCCTCGGAGTGTCTTATCCGACTGTAAAATCCAGACTTGATAAAATCATTAAGGATCTTCAGGATATTAAAAAAAATGAAGAAAATTAAATCGCATTATAAAAAACCTCATGTAAAAATTCTATAGAAAAAAGTATTTTTGCATGAGGTTCTAGTGATAAAGTATTTCAGATAGAGTTGTACAAACCATTACTATCGTTGAATCAAAGTGTGTAATGGATTAAGACATAAAAAAGAGATTAACAAAATGAGTCTCTTAAAATGTGAAGATGCAACATTATTCAACTCAGAGAAAAAGCGTTGCAGGATTTTATGAATAAAACATTTTATGTTAAAAGCCAGTCTATTGCATTAATCTGTTTAATGCCATTGTGCAGTGTCACCGGTTGTTCATCCAGTGTCAGCAGAAACTTGGCATTGTGATCACTTAATCTATTTAATGGAGATAATTCTCTTTCCAGCGTTGTCTGATCTTTAACGGTAAGGGCAACCTGATAATACTCGGTGAAACCGTCTTTTAAAGCTATAAAATCCACTTCCTGAGTATCAATCTTTCCAATATATATTTCATATCCTCTTCTAAGCAGCTCAAGATATACGATGTTTTCTAATATAAAACCGAAATCAAATTTTCTATTCCCCAGCAGTAAGAACCGAAGTCCAATGTCAACCGCATAGTATTTCTCACCAGTTTTTAGATATTGTTTACCTTTTATGTCGTACCGCCCCGCTTTATAAAATATATAACTGTTTGTGAGGGCGTTCAGGTAATTTTCAACAGTATGAGTCGATATCTTGCGTCCGGCAGATGTCATGGTGTCGCTGATCTTTTTTATAGAAGAGATATTTC
>JBFZEO010000073.1:0-4279 GCA_041306845.1 Spirochaetota bacterium | reverse complement strand
ATTTCCCGGCAGCTTTAACCACCGGGCGTGGAGATGTCGCGCTTACAAATCTCGAGCCAAGTATAAGATGGTTTGGATCATATTTTCTTACGGCGGCTGTTGTAACCTGATAATATTTATCTGCTATCAGGTAAAGCAGTTCGTCGTGTATTTTTTTAGAGGAATGGAAATAAAACGAAAATTTTGTAAATTTCCTTGCTGCATCCCAGCTTTTCAGACAAACGCCCCATTCCCGCGAAAAAGCGGCAACATCATCGTGATAAAACTCTCTCAAATAATCTATCGCAGCAATCTTACCCGCACATTTTTCAGACAGGTTAAGATAATCAAAAACAATCGATTTATTACCGCGCCAGTCTATCCCCCACCTTAATTCATTACCGATGCAGTATCCGATAAGATTCTTATTATCTCCCATTTTTTTATCAATTATCTCTTTGCGGGCTTTCTTATCGGCATCAGCCGCAAATTCCTCCGAAAAGTAATCATCTATCCCACCGGTATCCCAGTTATTCTTACCGGGATAGATAATTGTTATGAAATATAGATCTTTAAGATAATCTAAACTGCACCAACCGCCGAGCGTATTAAAACCAAGTTCTCTCATTCTCATAGAAACGTTCTTTCCCCACTCTTCATAGCTGCCGTACTTTTTTAAAATGGTTTCATTGTAAATATCACGCCCTGTTTTTGCATCCTTATCCTGTTTCCGGTTAACATGATTTATCCCTTTTGATATGAACTTGTTTTCGTTTCCATCAACAAACAGGAACCTGCCATTCTCACAAACAACAGAAATATAACCGTCTCCGGCAAAGATAAATGTAAAAGAGTATATAAATAACAATAGAAAAAGAAATATTTTCACATTAATCTCCAATAAAAAAACCGGCAAAGCCGGTTTTATAGATTTATCATAAGGAATGACTGTTCGTATGTTCATCTGAATATGCCATATAATCAATCTCCTGAAAGATCGTATCTCTCCATTCACATTCCTCAACATACATTGCGTCGATATTGCCGGAATAGAGCATCTCCGACAGATCGAGGAACCTTTTTGTGTGAGATTTTATCTTGCGGATCGCATACTCAACCGTTGTATTTGTTGTCATTATAAACGCCCAACATGATGTTTGAGCGATTAAAAGTTCACGAGCCATTTGATTTAAAACACGCTTTTTCAAGGAATCCTGCTCATTGGGAAATCTGTTGGCAAGCTCGCTCATCCTGTCGGCACATTCGTGGAGATGTCTGTAGATCCAGTCATTTCCGGAATTAAGCCAAACTTCCATATAACCTTTATTTCCCCAACTCGACATGGACGGAGTAGAAACCTGATTCACGGGATATTTACGGAGATACTCGGACGGAGTTATCATTTTTAGAGTGTTGGAATGGTGAATCTCCCGACAAAGATTGTTTATAAAGTCAGGACCTTCATACCACCAGTGCCCGAAAAGCTCGGCATCATAAGGAGCAACAATTATAGGTTCTCTGTCCATGATGGATGAGAGATAATCTATCTGTTTTTCTCTGTTGAATCTAAAGTTGGAGGCGTGCATACGGGATTTATTCTGAGCCCACTCTGGATTATAAGCCTGTTTTTCGACATTTTTACCGGTTATCCTGTAGTATTTAAGACCGGTCATGATCCTGATGCCATCCTCATGAATATATGGTCCGATGTAATCAATTGGCAGATCAAATCCTATGTCACGATAAAACTCCCTGTAATCAATATCTCCGGGATACCCCTCTTCGGCAGACCAAACCTGTTTGCTTGACTCAAGATCCCTTCCAAAGGCAGCAACGCCGTTACGACAGTACAACGGAGCGAACACGCCATATTTAGGACGTTTTTCTGCATATAAGATACCGTGAGTATCGACAAAAAAGAATTTTATCCCCCACTTCTTAAGATAATCCTCAAGACCGGGGTAATATGCACACTCAGCATTCCAAATACCGGAAGGATATCTGCCGAAATGTTTATGATAATTTTTAACGGCAAGCTCAACCTGAGCATTAATAGCATTCCTGTTTACATTCATCAGAGGCATAAAACCATGAGTAGCACCGCACGTAATTATTTCAAGTTTACCAAGATCCTGAAATTTTTTAAATCCGTTTATAAGATTCTTACCATACTTATTTACAAAGATATCATAACACTCTTTCAACTTCCAGTTATACATGATTGCTGCAGAATGAAAGTCTGTATTCTTGGTACGATCTAACTCTTTCTCAGACAACTCAATAAGTTTTTTTAATTTTTTAACAAACCTGTCCTGTAACAGATGATCCGCAAACATCTCACAAAGAGGCGGAGTAACTGACATAGTTATCCTGAAATCTATACCGTCATTAACAAGAGACTCATACGCTCTCAAAAGAGGTATATAAGTCTCGATAGCAGCCTCATAAAACCAATCCTCTTCTAAAAAATTCTCATACTCCGGATGCCTTATAAAAGGCAGATGAGCATGCAACATAAGACATAAATAACCGCTTCCCATTTTATCTCCCCACAAAACATAAAAAGTCTGACATATACTATCACAAATTATATTTCTAACATAAAAATCATCTAACCTTCTTGCCTGAAGCTGCTATTCCTCCGCTTGTTACACCGGCACTGGATAATCCGTTTTCCTCAGATACATTACCGGATATAAACTTCATCAGTTCCTGACTTCCCACCCGTTCAAAAAGAGATCCAGCCCCGGATGCTTTGAGAATGGAGTTAAAAAGATCACCGCTTATCATCCACTCCTGATCTAACTGATCCGAAACATCCTCTCTCGGAGCATAAACCTTATTTGACCTCATTACAGTTACAAACTTGCCGTCCCTAAAAATACCATAATCAACAATATAACTTCTGTTTGACTGAGGGAACTTTATGTACCAGTTATCAGCACTCATAGTAAGTTTGACATCAAAATAGGAACCTGCATTCTCCGGATTATCAGAGTCAGATATATCATAGATCCTCAAATATCTGTCAGCCCCATCAAGTCCAAACTGACGTGACAAATTTTCCGTTATTTCCCAATACACAAACCCCCAGTGCGGATCCCTTACAAGAAAAATTATCTTATTTTTTCCGTAAACATGAGGCAACTCAGGTATATTATTAAAGAAATGTGATTTATTTTCTGTCTTAGGTGCATTTGAAGAGGCTGAAATTCCGGATGAACTAACACCGTTTAAATTGTCTTTTTTTTGTTTAGCATCAGAACTTACCTTGTCAACTTGAAGTATAAGCTTGATAAGATCATCTTTTTTTGCCTTAGAATTGTAAACAATTTTATTTTCATCAGCAATCCCCTGTAACTCTTTAACAGTTTTCTTTGAAAGTGCAACTTTATCAAACATAACATACTCCTTTGCATGATAAGAAATTTCAAAATAAGTAATCATTAAATTTATTTTATGATTATATATTAAACCTTTTTAATATATAATCAAGTCAAAATGTAAATATAACTTAAATTTTAACTAAAAAAACACAATTTATTTTTACAAAAAGATATTGAGCGAATTATCCGAGTATAGAAGTGAAAAGCAAAATTCAGTAAATTTTAATGGAGAATGAGACTGTAACGACCTCATCTTTGTAGGTGTAATTAATATCATCAACTTTGTAGTTAAAAACTGAAGATATAATACCAAGATGCTTATCCTGACTTAACATATATTTTAGAATAAGATCCTGTAAATCCTCAGACTTTTTTATATCTTCAATTATTTTTGATAGCATAACAGCATTTTCTTTTTCAGAAAAATTACTGACAGACACAACTATATGATTACCCTGATGCCTGACGATCAGTTCATAATCATAATTCCCTATACCGTAAGCATTTGCATTCTGCAAAAGTTCCTGAACTATGTACGAGAGATCTGTAACAGCCTTATTTATAGATAATTTATCAGTAAAAAAATTCTTGTTCTTTTTGGTAAGATAATATTCCAGATATCGGACAAAAAAATGTCTAAATACATTTATCTCATCCCAACCGGTTTTTTTAAAGAAAACATTCAGCAAAATATCAGACTGTTTATTGGTACTGTGATGTTCCACAACAGGGATCATATCATCTTTATCAAACTTGATCTCAATCACACTATTTTCAGATGAATCAATATTTCTTGCATATTCATTTATTTTGGCATAAAGGGTAGCCTGTATTGACTGAACTATCCTGTCCGAAGTAACATCCTGATTATTGTGTTTTTGACGGTAAAATAGTGCAAATATCCTTAAAATAAA
>JBFZEO010000072.1:0-12032 GCA_041306845.1 Spirochaetota bacterium | reverse complement strand
AAGGCTTAAAAAGCGGGATCTATGTCGATGAGTCGGTTGTTATAGACGGTAGGATAATTACCGGAAAGGCGATGGGGGCTTCTATAGAGTTTGGATTGAAAATGGTAGAACTGCTTTGCGGCATAGAGAAGAGCAGTTCTATAAAGAACTCAATATATTATAAATAGTGGTTATTGCAAAAATCAAGTTAAATACACCATAATGCGATATAAACCGCATTATGGGAAACCTAATGCAAAAATTCTATAGAAAATTTGCATGAGGCTCAATAAATTATTATTTAATTCCGGTAAGGAGTTTTTATATGGGATTTGATTTTGAAGATGATCTGCAGGTTGACAGCAGATTAGATTTTCAAGAACCTAAAATGTATAAGGTTTTTATGCATAACGATGATTACTCGACAATGGATTTTGTTGTTGAGATAATAATGTCTGTTTTTAACAAAGATCTTGAGACTGCACAGAAACTTATGCTGGATATTCATAATAAGGGCAGAGCGCTTATGGGTGTTTATACTTATGACATAGCAATTTCCAAGATAGAGAAGGTACATCAGTTGTCTGCTCGGAAGAATTTTCCATTGATGTGTACTTTTGAGGAGGAATAAATGCGTTTAAGTGAGGAAGCTGAATTAGTTTTATTTAATTCAAATAAAGATGCTTTTGAGATGCAGCACGAGTATATTACCCCTGAACATGTACTTTTTAACATTCTAAAAATACCGGAATATAAAAATCTGATAGAGGAATCCGGATCGCAGATCGATGAACTTCTTCAAAATATAAAGAACTTTCTGGATGATAAAATACCTAAATTAGTTTTTGATCAAGCTGATATGATGAATGGTAAACCGGACAGGTCGATAGGATTTAACAATCTGCTCGAGATCTCTTATGAACATTGTATTTCTGCATCAAAGGATGTAATTAGTGTCTCCGATATTATTGTTGCGATGTTTAATTTGACCGAGTCTTATGCAAAATATTATATGCTTAAGTCCGGCGTTGATTTTAACAGTCTGCTGCGGATTATATCTCATCAGATGGCTGCAGGGAAGAATAATGCTGCGGAAAGTGAAGATGCTGCTAAAAATAAAAAAACAACGATGCTTGAACGCTTTTGTGTAAATCTTAATAAAAAGGCGGAATCGGGTAATGTCGATCCTCTCATCGGGCGTGATGATGTTTTAACCCGTATTATGCAGATCTTGTGCAGGCGAACTAAGAATAATCCGATCCTTGTCGGTGATCCCGGCGTTGGTAAAACTGCCGTGGCTGAGGGGCTTGCTCTTGCTGTTGTGAATGGCAAAGTTCCAAAAATATTAAAAGGGAGTACTATATATTCACTTGATATGGGAACCCTTATTGCCGGAACCAAATACCGGGGAGATTTTGAAGACAGACTAAAAGGGGTTCTGAAAGAGCTTGCGGGAGTCGAAAAACCTATTTTATTTATAGATGAGATACATACAGTTGTTGGTGCCGGAGCAACCTCCGGAGGTGCGCTTGATGCATCCAACATGATAAAGCCGGTTTTGACCGATGGTAAGATAAAATTTATGGGGTCTACAACTTTTGAGGAATTTAATAAGTTTTTTGAGAAAGATAAGGCGTTACTGAGGCGTTTCCAGAAAGTTGAATTAAAAGAACCGTCGCTTGAGGACGCTATTTCCATTCTCAACGGTATAAAAAACAAATATGAAGAACACCACAATGTCACATATCTCGACGAAGCACTGAGGGCAGCCTGTGAGTTGTCCATAAAATATCTTAATGAAAGACATCTTCCTGATAAAGCAATCGATATTATTGACGAGGCTGGATCGTTTACTCATATTATCGGTGAGAGGGATAACAATGAGAGAGTTGTTATCGATAAGGTTGCTATCGAAAAAGTTGTCTCTTTGATCACGGGAATACCTGTTGATTCCATGCAGATAACAACGGATAAAGATAAGATAAAGAATTTATTTGATGCACTCAGCAGTTCTATTTTTGGACAAGATGATGCGATAAAAACTCTTACTGATGCCGTAAAGAGATCCAAGGCCGGTTTCAGAGATGAAAACAAGGTTGTTGCGTCAATATTATTTGTTGGTCCGACGGGAGTCGGTAAGACGGAACTTGCAAAACAGCTGGCGATTAATCTCGGTGTTAAACTTCTGAGATTTGATCTTAGTGAGTATCAGGAGCAGCATTCTGTGGCTCGGCTCATCGGTGCACCTCCGGGCTATGTGGGTTATGACGAGGGCGGGCTCCTTACCGAGTCTGTCAGAAGGAATCCGTCAGCTGTTTTACTCCTCGATGAGATAGAGAAGGCACATCGGGATATTTTCAACACATTATTGCAGATTATGGACTATGCTACATTGACAGATAACAAAGGGCGCAAGGCCGATTTTAGGAATGTTATCCTCATCATGACATCAAATGCCGGTGCTTCAGAAATAGATAAGAAATCGGTAGGATTTATTGATAATAAGAATTCAAAGGGAGTTTACGATAATGCGCTTAAACTTCTATTCACACCGGAATTCAGGAATAGGATAGACACCGTTGTTAAATTTAGTAATTTATCTGAAGATATTGTAAAATCGATAATAATAAAAGAGTTGAACCTATTTGGCAATATGCTCAGCAAGAAAAATGTGAATTTGAGTTTTGATGATAATTTGGTTGATTATATACTAAAGCACGGATTCAGCAAGGAGTACGGCGCTCGTGAAATTTCAAGACTGATTGAAAATGATGTAAAATCTATTCTTATTGATGATATATTATTTGGAGCCCTGTCGACTGGAGGTAATGTTCGGCTTTATGTTGAGAATGGGGTTGTATGTTATGAAATCAAATAGTTTAGAGCTGGCGCTATCATGAAACCGCTCAAGCCGATAAATCTTGATATCGAAGATAAATTTATTAATCCGCAGCTTTTTGACAACAGCGGAGTCGTTGCTTACGGAGGTGTTATAACTTCCGGCAGACTGCTTGATGCCTACAGAATGGGGATTTTTCCATGGTATTCTGAACCGCCTGTTGTATGGCATTCACCCCTTTACAGGTTTGTTCTTCCTTTGAGTGAATTTCATATCTCCCAATCGCTGCTTAAAATCCTAAAGAAAAACAAATTCAATGTTACCGTTGATACGTGTTTTGAGGATGTTATCAAAAACTGTGCTGTGATGGATAGAGGTTATGAGGTAGGAACATGGATTACTGATGAGGTTGTCAGAGGTTATACAGAACTTCATAGGCTTGGGTATGCGCATTCTGTCGAGGTTTGGGATGAGAATGGACTTGCTGGCGGATTATATGGAGTTGCTGTCGGATCGATATTCTGCGGAGAATCCATGTTCACATTGAGATCAAATGCTTCAAAAGTTGGATTTGTAAAACTTGTTGATAACTTAAAGCGACTGGGTTTTAAACTGATTGATTGTCAGGTGTATACGGATAACATGGCACGTTATGGGGCGTTTAATATCAGCAGGAACGAGTATCTGAAGATAGTTGACATACTTAAAGATCAGCAAATAACTTCAAATTGGAAAACTGAGATGATTTTTTAGATAAAAAAAGACCGCCTAAGCGGTCTCTTTTAAAGACTATCGGTCATCATCCCTTGAAAATCTTGGTTTTCTCGGTTTGTCGTGAGCTTCGTTAACTTTAAGTTGTCTTCCGTCCAGCTCTTTGCCATTCATTGCATTGATTGCATTCATAGCGTCGTCATCGTTTACCATTTCGATAAATCCGAATCCCTTTGGTCTGCCTGTCAAGTGATCGATAACTAATTTTACCGATGCTACTTCTCCAAATTCCTCAAAAGCGTCTTTCAAAGCAGCTTCCGATGTTTTGAAGTTCATGTTGCCTACATAAATTTTTTTACCCATTTAATAACCCTAAAAAAAAAATTCCGTTATGTCTATCTACGATAAACATTGTTCCGATTAAGTTAAAATTATGTCAGGTAATCTTGATTCTAAAAAAAGACAACTTATGCAGGTGCAGGCCAAAAACAATCAGCGGACCAAAGCGACATTTTTTTTAACTATCAAATTACTTTCTTAAAAATAACTTAAAATAAGAACGTGATACTAAGTATCGATACGATTATACAACTTAAATATTTAAATTGTCAACACTATTTAGGAAATAATTAAATAAAAAGTGAAAAAAAGTATTATTTTTCACTTTTTTATATTAGAAAGTGTTTATAAATCTTAATAAAAGCTGGTGTTTTATAGAATGGAGAAAGTACGATATCTATCGGTAAGTGATTTTTATAAGGGTAAATTTTTTCATAAGATAATGAAGGTAACTGTGGATGCCGGTTTTTCCTGTCCGAATAGGGATGGTAAATTAAGTTATGACGGATGTATTTTTTGTTCAGAAGTTGGTTCCGGTGATTTTTGTATCAGGAATGAATCTTCTGTCAGCGGGCAATTTTATAATTATCTGCAAAAATACCATTCCAAGTGGAAAGACAGCAAATATATAATCTATTTTCAGCCGTTTACAAATACATATGGAGAAATTGATAAGCTTAAGAAAGCGTATTATGAGGCTCTCTCTCTGGATGATGTAGTCGGACTATCAATTGCTACCCGTCCTGATTGTTTTGATGATAAAATATTTGAACTCCTTGATGATCTCAATAAAAGAACTTATCTGCAGGTAGAACTCGGTTTACAGACAATCCATGATGAGACAGCTTCAATTATTAATCGCGGATATCAGCTCCCTGTTTTTGAGTCGGCACTTTCCAGACTTGCGGGATTGGGGATCGATGTGGTTGTTCATGTTATTATCGGGCTGCCGGGTGAGAATGGTGAAAAGATTCTGCAAACTGTTAAATATCTTGCTGCTTTAAATGTAAACGGGATAAAACTTCAGTTGCTTCACGTGTTAAAAAACACAAAGTTACAGAAAATGTACGAATCCGGGAAAATTAGATTGATATCAAAGGATGAATATATTAAGATAGTCGCCGAGTGCATATCTTATTTACCGGAAAACACTGTTATTCATAGGATAACAGGAGATCCTCCGCGGGCTCTGCTTGTTGCACCGGATTGGGCGACCGATAAATGGGGGATAATCAATGGGATAAATAGTTATATGCGGTCAAATGATTTGTATCAGGGAAAGAATTTTAAGAGAGGAGAATTTTTATAATGAGAAATATTTTAATTGTTTTATCGGTATTGATGTTTTCGTCATGTTTTATGGGTGATCCGATAAAGTCGGTTCATGATGATGTAAAAAGAGCTACTTTTTATATGCCGGGTATAGTTACATATCATATGCACACTTATCTTTCTAAGGGTGATATAGAAAATTTTCCTTATGTTTATCTGAGATTGAGAAATCTTGTTGACCCGTCAGCTGAAGATGTCAGATTTTCAAAAGTAATTATTAAGAATGGTAAAGGTAAGGAATTTACAATTTTAACTCCGCCGGACACACATGTTTATAAAACAATTTATGAAACTGCTTCTGATAAGCCTGAAGGATCAAGTGAGAGGTATTCCACTAATCTGTTGAGATTTAAAGCAGAATTTTCTGATTTGTATCTCGATGAGCGTCAAGTTGATGCCCTTGCTGAAGTAATGAATGGGGATGACATCAAAATAACTTTTATCGGGTATGATACTATCGAGTACAAAGTCTCGGATGCTGAGATTAGGGCTGTTAAAAATATATTTGCCAAAAGAGAGGCTCTTATTAATCTTAATACTGTTAATAATACTTCCGCAAAGTAATTTTATAGTAAGATTGTAAAAGGCAGCATTAAGTTTATAAAAATGCTGCCTTTTTTTATTAAGATATAATTGTATTGCTAATAAGTTTTATATTTGATAGTCTCACGGTATTATTTTTCAAATTCCGGAAATGATATGAGCGGGTTTACCATTCTATTTTACTTATTTATTATGTCTTCAGCATTTTTCAGCATGTATTTTCTATCAAATATTTATTTTAAAAAAAGGACTAAAAAACATCTTTGGTGTGTATTGGCATATACGGGGTGTTTTTTTCTGGTCTTAATGACTATTGTAAATTATGTCATAAGCAATACATTTCATTTTTCAACTTCCGGCTCTATTAGCAATAAGTTATTTGATGCCTATTTTGTTTTAATCGCACTTTTATCGTTTTTTTTCATCCTGAAGTATTTTATACAATTATTTCATATTGAGATAACAAGTAAGATAGAAAGTCTTTTATATCTGGTAATTTTTTCTCCGATAGCAGTTATCAGTTTTATGATCGCATTGAGTTTTGAAGTAGAAGCTGTCAGAACTGTGAAGAATGCGGTTTTAGTCGGTGTTTTAGCTGCAATCTTTCTTTTTTCCATAATAATTATTAAGAAAAATAAATCCTTTGAGACTGAAGATTTTAATATTGCATATGTATTTGCGGTATTTGGAATCTTGATTTTTCCTTTTGGAGTAGCAGATTGTTTTTCTGTTCGGATAGATTTTATAGGCAAATTCTATACTTCTGGGTTTAGTTTATCAATGGTCATATTTCTGGTTTTAACATTAGTTTTACTGCTAAATAATATGAAAACTGCCGCCTTGTATCAAAAGACAGATGAGATACATTTATTGAATGCTTTAGATGTTAATGCAATAGCAAAATATAAAATTTCGGAAAGAGAAGCTGAAATTATTAAAGAACTTGCTTCGGGAAGAACAAATAAGGAGATCGCTGATAAACTATTTATATCCTCATCAACAGTGAGAACTCATATATACAATATTTTTCAGAAGACCTATTCTAAAAACAGAGTTGAATTAATTAACCTATTTTACAGAGTTACTCATAATACTAAAGTATGATTTTTTCGTTTTTAATTAAAATCATACTTTAGTCCGATTCCATTTTATAGAATAAATCTTTATATTCGGAAAAGACCGGTCAAAAAATTTAAATCAAGGATAAAATTTATGAAATCTTTTTTTGGGAAAATCACTCCTTTTTTGATTCTGTTTCTATTACCGTTAAGTGCTGCTCTGGTATCATGTGTAACAAATAGTATGAATATAAAAAAAGGTCAAAATGACGGCTGGATTAATTTTGGAAATGAGAAATCAGAAGATGGGAAATTGTATCTGCCTGAATACATGGATAAAATAGATAATCTCTATCTGCTTGATATCGATAAGAAAAAAAAGAGAAAAACAGTTTCAACGGATCTATGGCGATACAATCCCGAGACTTCTGAGTTACAGATAGATTTAGATATTAAAGAGAATGAGATTATCCGGGTTGAGGGTAAATATTCAAATCCGAGAAGGTTTAAACTGATCGATTTTGACTTTGATAAAAAGCAATTTTACCTGATTATAGACGAGAGAATTGCCGATGAAAAAGATGATTTTACGATTGATGAAAAGACTGCTTCAATTATTTTCAATAAATCAGTCGATCCAGGCAAGGCAAGGTACATATTCTCATACAAAAGAAAGAATGGGGGAGTATCCTGTTATGGTGATGCAATTAATAATCAGAATATCCAATACTTGATCTCATTGGCAACGCGAAGATTGTATGATAAGGATTTTATTTCTTATAGATTAGTAAAAGATAAAAATGGGGAGTTTAAGATTGTTGAGGTTAATGAAAAATTAAAAGATTCTGATCTGGATTTTTATAATAAAGATTGTTCAAAAATGTCAGACATTGCCATCTCAAAAGAGGTGGGATTTAATGTAAGGTCTCCCCTTGTATTGGGAAAGAAATATAAGAAACTCTGGAAATCAATTTGTGAAACTACTGATGGGAAATATGTTTCCGATTATTATCAGAATGATCATGATAGAAATGATTATTTGAATATAATGTTTTTAAAAAACAATGAGTACAATTCTTATAAAAGCAGAAGTTTTCATGAATCTGAAAAAGATTTGCTGATTGAAGAGAAGGTAATAACAATATCGGGAGCAAAAGTAATGCGAACTATCTATCATGCCCTTGATATGTATGAAAAGACTGAGCGAAGCGATCCTAAAATAATCAAAATGTTGGGGTATCATTGCGAAGATAAGGATCGAGTAATTATAATAGACATGATTTTCAAAGATCAATCAACTTGTACTGAAATTGAAAATATCATCAAAGAGATCATTGAGTCCAAAAACAAGATCCTCTGATAATAGGGACTAAAAAAACAACCGCTCCTCTTGCCGGGAGCGGTTGTTTTTTTGTAATCAGGTGATTTTAACGTTATATAACAAATTCACCATTCTTTATAATATCAAATTTATTGCCGTCAAAGTCGTATCCGATGACATTAGTTGAGTCCGTGCCGATCATAAAGTCAGTGTGAACTAATGATACGTTGCATCCGGCCTTAATGAGAGAATCATCATCTGTTAGTTGAGTTGTGTTTGTGAAACAGCTCGGATAACCTCCTCCTAACGCTATGTGGCACGATGCGTTTTCATCAAAA
Organism: Spirochaetota bacterium; assembly: GCA_041306845.1. Lineage (GTDB taxonomy): Bacteria > Spirochaetota > GWE2-31-10 > GWE2-31-10 > GWE2-31-10 > JBFZEO01. Next base: position 3,572 of record JBFZEO010000072.1, on the reverse strand, counting down.
AGGATGTTGTTAAAAATCAGTCCTGATTTGTTAATAGGGGAGTTGTTGTCAACGAGAGCTACCTCTCCGAGGAATGAAGCTCCATTGTCTATTACTAGGTATTTCTCGAGAAAATTTCGTCCGGTTTTTGCATCAAATTCAACAACTTTACCGGCAATAAATTTTAGATAGATACCGTCAACTTGATTGCCGAGAATAGTTACCGGCTTGGTTACTTTTATCTCGCCCTCTGTTTTTGTAAAATCTGGTGTTGTAAAAACTTCTTCTGTCGGGAGATTTGGTATAAAAAGTCTGCCGTCAGGAAGTCCAGCAGGACCTCCCATCCATTTTGAGTTTGCGTTAAGATATATCGTAAGATCTCCATTCTCAGCCGTAAAATGGAGCTTTTTTAGTCTGAGTTTGTTGAGTGTTTCCGCTCTTTTTGTGAGTTTTTGAGAATGAGATAACCATTCTTTATAAGGATCGGCTTTATCGAGTCTTAGTATAGACTTAAATACATTATTCAGTTTTTCAACATTATTAGGAGCATTTGACTGGAAAATTTTGTCTGCCCACTCTTTCCCTGGATAAGCTACAACACACCAAGGTATATCATCTCTCATAAAATAATTTGAGAGTTTTTTTCTTGCGCCGCGTGAGGATCTTGTGTATTTTTCAAGAAGCTCAGGATTGCACTCTTTAAGGATATCCATCTCTTCTGTATTTGCGATTCTAATCGATGCCCACTTGTCAGAGATCATTTCGTACATTTTTGGCTTGATGTAATCCGGTACAAATTCGACATCTGATTTATTTATTGTGTTGTTGAGTCTTACCATTGTATTTTTATCAGATTGAGTTTCTATCTCTACAAATTTTGCACCGCTTTTATATGCTGCTTCTGCGAGTTTTAATGCGAACTCGTAGTGCTGATATCCGGTCGATATAGTAAGGCATTGCCCCGGCTGGAGATTTACTCCTGCTTTTATGATAAGTTCGCTGTAGTTTTCGATGTTTTTTTCGTTCATTATTTTTACCCTTAATGTTAGTTTGTTACCAGTTATTTTAAGTAAGACTTCGGGGATAATAAAAAAAAAAATGTAATAAAACAATAAAAATATTTGCAAAAGAACTAATTAATAGTAAAAGAGGAGCTATGATTAAATACTTATTTGTTTTTTTATGTCTAATTCCGATTGTCACTATAGCAAAAGAGATACCGAGACCTGATAATGATCAGCTTTATACAGATTTTATAATGACAAAAAAAAATCCTCTTATAAAAAAAGAGATTGTTTCTTCCGGGTACATATCTATGGATGGTCAGAAAAGGTTTATTTACAAACAGTTAAACCCGTCAATTTTCTTTATTTACATCAACAATAACATTCTCACCTACAAAAGCGGGACTGCTCCGGCTGTAAGTCTGACCGTCGATGATAAAACAGAGGACTCATCAAATATCGCAATATTTTTTAGCGGGGACAATGAAAAAATTAAAAAGAAATACGAGGTTGTTTATTCTTCAAGAGACGGATTTGATTTTTTTACAATCAATCCGAAATCCTCTCTTTCAACAATCCTTTATTATGAGATATATTCGCAAGGTGATAAAGTTACAAAGATTATTATTTATCATAAAAATAAATCCATTCAGACATATACTTTTCAGAATACCAGGACAGGTGTAAAACCCGATGAAAACTTTTTTAAATATTAAGAATCTTATTGTATCTGTAATCATAGGCGTTATGGTTTTTATTATGGTGCTGTCTATGGGCGGGTTCAAGTCTTTCTCTTTTAAGGGAATAGAGCTGGACAGCTCGATATACAGTTTTTTGCCTAAAGACGATGATCTTAATACAACTATGAAACTCACTCAGAATTCATCGGTAGCTGATAAGCTGATACTTTATCTTTCTGTTGATGATCCGGCAGAACTTGATAAAATTATAGATAAAACAGATAGCCTCCTTTCAGAAAAGGGGTTCTCATTCACAAAGAGTGTGCCCGACTCGGATGAGATCCTCCGTGTTATGAACTATATGCAGAATAATTCTCTTTTGTTATATCCATATGAGAACCTTGAAAATCCATTCACCGAAACGCAGGTTAATAAACGATTAAAAAACAAATCTGATAATTTTGAAAAAGACCCGTTTGCTGATATAAATGAGCCGTTTTTGAATGATCCTCTCAATCTTTATACCGATGTTGTCAAACTCCAGTTTTCCGGATATTCGAGGTTTAACGTATACAAAGGCGGTGTGCTTTCTACCGATAAAAAAGCGTTTATAAGAATTTACAATACCGGATTCTCCACAGAGGATTATGCAAAGTCAAAAGAACTTGTAAAGTTTGATAATATGCTCAAAAAAGAGATAAAGAGTCCGGGAACGGAAGCATTTTTGTTTTCTGCGCATCTGTTTTTTCAGGAGAGCAATACAAGCATTCAGCGTGACGTTACCCTGATCTTTATATTATCTATAATTTTAACGGTCGGGATATTCCTTTTCTTTTTTAGAAACATTGTTGTTATGATATACAGTTTTATCCCTGTTCTTGTTGGAATGGCATTCACCTTTCTGATTATCTACATATTTAAGGGGAAATTTGGTGCTATTGCCTTGGGATTCGGAGCTACAACTGCCGGTATCTGTATTGATTATTCAATCCACTATCTGTCAAAACTCAATTTATGTAAAACCCGTAAGGAGATCAGAGCTAAGATCGGTAAATCTATGCTTCTCGGATATTTAACTACCGTTGCCTCATTTTTATTGCTCCCGCTGGCCGGGGTCAGATCGCTCAGTGAGATAAGTTTTTTTGGTGTGCTTGTGATTACCATATCGTTTATAGCGGCATATTTCTTACTTCAAGCATTGTTGAGACCGGAACATGACTGGGTAAACGTCATTAAAATCGAATTTCCTGATTTTACAAAAAAAATATATGTCATCGTGTTCTCAGTGATAATGTTGATTTTTATCACAAGTTCGTTTTTTGCCAGCATAGAAACTAATGCCAATTCCCTTGATATGGATCATAAGGAATTAAACAGAAGAATAGCACTCATAAAAAGCGGATTTTCGGAATCAACAGACAATGTTTTCTTAACATTTTATGGGAAAAGTGAGGACGAGGCAGTAAGTAACTCGATTAAAGGTTTTTTAAAAGTTGTGGGAAAAGATAAGAGTCTTGCTTTTATGACACCGGGTTTGTTTATTCCGCCGGAGAGTCTCATTAAACAGAGAAAAGAGTTTGTCAATGAGAAATTTAGCGAGAAAGTTTTTTATAATGGTCTAAATAATACGATCTTTGAAAAGGCGACTTTTGAAGGTTTTCTGAATAAAATCAGGCGCAATGATATCGGCAATCTTACCGATGTTCCGGAATATCTTTCACATGAATATAAAAAGTCTATAATTGAGGATAATGGTACTTTTTATGTACTTCTTCACATATCAGATAGGAAGATATCATCTAAGATAAACGATATCTTAAAAAATACAGATGTAACATACAAAATATTTGATGTTATGAAAGCAAGTGAGAGCGGTTTATATAGATTTGGACTTCTTACTTTCAGGATT
>JBFZEO010000011.1:0-3526 GCA_041306845.1 Spirochaetota bacterium | reverse complement strand
TAGCAACGCCATAGTTTGGAATAAAGCCATATAAAAAATTCATAAAATACAAGAACGGTTTTGCAAGAAAATCAAACCATCCGAAATTTATTGCCAAACTAAGATCATACCCAAGACTCTTTAACAGCTTCAAGCTCTTTGGTCCAATAAACAGGTTAAATTCAACTTGTTCCTGAGAGCCAGGCCGAATCTCTTTCTGAGGATTAATGTACTGTGCTTCCAAATATTTTTTTTCTTTCAGAAAAAGATGCATACTTGTTTCTACAGGCGTTTTTGGTATCAGGCTAGACATAAAATAACGGTCCTGAACCGAAATCCATTTTAAAGTGCCAGTATAGACTCCTTTATCTTCAATGTCTTTAAGCGGGACCTGTTCAAGGCTGTTGTTTAATAATGCGCTTGGCCCTTCAAAACCGGCTGCGCTTTTTGTATCCGGATAATAGCTGTTAAGTGAAACCGTAAGGCTGTCTTTTATAGTTTCAGAAGAACCGTTAATGACATTAACCAGAAGGCCTATCATGTAAGTGCCGGATGAGAAGGAATATTTCTTTTCAATAATGATCCCGTTTTCTGATTTCCAATAAAACAGAAGCTCCTTTTCCCCGTCACTTATATCAACCGATTCAGCTTTAATATCGGAAGTAAATACTGCGTTCTCAAGTCCTGGAACGCTTTGTCCGGCAAAACCGACAATAACGGTTCCCTTTTCTAATTCTTTGGATATAATCTCTTTATTTGGTGAATCACTGTTTGTGGTCTCTTTGTATTTTGACAGCACAAAACTTGTAATAACAGCTCCCTTTTCATCTATATCAACAGAGTAAAAAGGGGTTTTTATCTTAATTACACGGGAAATAATGTTTTGTTGAGCTGAAGGTTCTTTATAGACTTTCTTTTCGGGTGATTTCGTTGCCATATCTGCAACAGGAGCTTCGGTTTTGACTGTCTGCTGAACTTCTGTTTTTTCTTCAATCTTTTTAACTTGATTTTTATCAACAAAAAAATAGTTCCAAATTAAAAAAACACCAAATGAAAGCACAACTGCTATTATAAACCGTGGTTGTTCCATTAAAACCTCCCCGATATAAATCGGTACATAATTTTTTAACTTTTTTGATATATGCCATTAAAAGAGTTACATACCCAAAAAAATTTAGCATTCGTAGTTTGCTGCTATTGGATAATATGGCAGGGTTGCGGGATATTCTTGCATTATTTATAAAAATTCATGGTACCGGGTCGATCCCGCCCGGATTATAAGGATTACATTTCAATATTCGCTTGATAGCAAGGGAAATCCCCCTTATCAGACCATAACGATATATCGCAACATACGCATATTCGGAACAGGATGGATAAAACCGACAAGCAGGTCCAATCATTGGAGATATGACATTTTGATATGCTCGGATAAATAACAAAACTGTCTTATTGATTATCAAATCCTTCCTCTATCTTAATAAATACATCTCGCAAAGATGAAAAAAATTGATCTGATTTCAGACTTCCGGATCCGCTTCTGGCTATAACATTTATATCCCAACTATGTCTGAATTTGTGTCTGTTTAAACGATAATATTCGCGAATGTATCGCTTGATTCTGTTGCGCAAAACAGCATTTCCTGATTTTTTCGATACTGTCAAACCAAGACGCCCTGTCCCAGATATTCCCGGAGAGAACAAGACTGTAAAATGCCTGTTGTTAACTCTTCTCCCTGCTTCAGACAGATTGAGAAATTCTTTTCGGTTTAGTATTCTGTTTGTTTTGGAGAAATTGAGGTTTTGCATTTCAAACTTCTGTGTGATTAATAACAAAACGCCTTTTCAGACCAATTTTTGATATTATATCAAACAGATAAAATGGCCCTGCCCTTCGCCCTTCGCCTGTTAATAATTTTCCTGCCCTGTTTTGTTGACATTCGTTTTAAAAAACCATGCGTCCTTGCCCGCTTTATTCTGCTTGGCTGATATGTTCTTTTCATAATCCGCACTTCCTTTTTCTATTTATATCAAATATATCCAACAGATATTCTTGTTTTGCCATTTGGTCGTAAGAAATGGGGTGTTGGCGATAATCAATATTTATTATGTTCCAAAATCAACTGTTTATTATAGGTTATATGATAATAATTTCACTGGATCGTAATTATAGAGTCGAAATAGACCACATATATATAACCATGTCAATAAAAAAGGATTAACCCGTTTCATTCCTTAAATATCTCATATATTTCAAATTCGTGAAGGTGATATTCCGGTTTAGGATATATCACGATTTGCCTTCCTATCATTTTTTCAAGAGTTGTTATAAGATGGTTTTCTTCTCCATGAAGGAGCTCAGCTATTTCGGGATAAACGTGCAAGGCCACCTTAATGCCGGCCATATCAAGAGATTCCCTTTGAATTTCTCTATATATATTATAACAAATAGTCTGCTTTGATAATAAGTACCCCTCTCCTTCACAGTAAAAACATGGTTCGCAAAGAGCTCTGGTTAAAGGAGACCTTATTCTTTTTCGGGTCATCTGAATTAATCCCATATCTGAAATGGGAAGAACATGGGTTTTGCTCTTATCTTTTGCCAAGGAATCCCTTAAAGCATTAAAAACCTTTTCCTGATTTTGCTTTTTTTCCATGTCTATAAAATCAATTATTATTATCCCCCCAATGTCTCTCAGGCGGATCTGGTATGCAATTTCTTTTACAGCTTCCAGATTTGTCTTTAATATTGTTTCTTCCAAGTTGTGTTTCCCAACATACCGGCCTGTATTAACATCGATTGCAACAAGAGCTTCCGTATGCTCTATGACTATATATCCTCCCGATTTCAGCCAAATTTTTCTTTTTAAAGCCCGAGAAATATCACCCTCCAGATTATACGCATCAAAAATAGGTTCACAACCTTCATACATTTCAACAGAACTCTTAAGGTTGGGCATGAATGTGTCAAGAAATGACAGAACTGATTCATAGTCGGGGCGAGAATCTAGTATCATTTTCTCAGCCTCATGCATCAACAGGTCACGCGCAGCTCGCAGACATACTGTAAGCTCTCTGTGAAGCAGTGAAGGGGCAGGGGCAGTCTTATATTTTTCCTGAATGTTTTTCCATAAATTTATTAGAAAATTCATTTCATAATCGAGCGTTTCTTCTTGTATTCCTTCTGCTGCAGTTCTTATAATATAGCCATAATTTTCTTTTCTCAAAGAAAGAACCATTTCTTTTAAACGGTTTCTTTCAACTTCATTCTCTATTCGTCTCGATACTCCAATATGATCTGAATTCGGCATCAGGACAATAAATCTTCCCGGAAGAGTAACATAGGAAGTTACTCTTGCTCCTTTTGTTCCTATAGGTGGCTTTGCCACTTGAACAAGGATCTGCTGTCCTTCGGTAATAAGTTCGCCAATTCCTGTTTCATGGTTTCTCTGTTTAGCAAATATGGTTTCCTGATATAATTCATCCGTTCCGTTCTCTTCTTTTAAACCGGTATCGATAAGTTCAATTTCCCTGCAACTTCCAAAGT
>JBFZEO010000068.1:0-6756 GCA_041306845.1 Spirochaetota bacterium | reverse complement strand
GCTTCCACGGAACACGATGTGAAATACCGCTCGTACCACTTATCTTATCGATATTATCAAGATACCACTTATAATTCCTGACAAGTGCATCTTTATTTGAATATTTAGGCTTATAGTTCAGAATTTGTTTTGCCTTGTCTATGGAAACAAAAGAATCTTTGGATGCAGTTTCATAAACCCATTTGTAAAGAGGCGAGATTTTCAAAAATTCAAGCACCCTCAAAGCCGCTATCACAGGCCATGCAGGGAACGGTCTAATCTTTTTCCCAAATCCTGTAAAGTCAAGTACTGCCTGATAATCCTCTTTCATAGTAGTAAAAACCTCAGCCCCGATATTAAAAGTATCGTTAACAGCTTTTTTATCACCTGTCATTGTTATGAGAATGGCACTGCAGAGATCCTCAACGTCGAGCAGCTGATATCTATTATTACCGTTCCCTATCATAGGGAAACCGCGCCGATCCCTTGCCCAATCATAAAATAGAGCAAAAACACCGAGTCTCTCCGGTCCTATAAAAGATTTTGGTCGTATGACCGGTACAATCATCCCTTTTTCACGATGGTTAAAACAGAGTTCCTCAGCCTTGATTTTAGCCACACCGTAGTGTCCTACACCGCAAAGTTTATCATTCTCACAAATGGGATGATGATCTGGTATACCATAAACTGCCGTTGATGAGATGTGAATGAAACGCTCAACGCCCGACCGGAACGACTCCTCAAGCATATTGGCAGTTCCATCTATATCGGTAGAAAATATATCCTCTTTTTTATATAGGGGCAAAGCGGCTGCTGCATGAATAACTATTCCGCAGCCGGCAACGGCTCTCTTAACAGCATCTTTATCACGTATATCACCCGTTATGAAATCGATCTTATCTAACTCCGGATAATCAAAATCAGCGATATCTAGAACACGTATAGAATCATAACCATTCTTCATAAGATACCTGACAAGATTTATTCCCAAGAAACCTGAACCGCCGGTAATTAAAACACGCATAAAAAATCTCCCAAAACAAATATATCTAAAGACTAACGAATAACATTCATACTTATCTGAAAAAACCGATTATTTCATGGTAATAAATTATAAAAACAACAGACGCCACCCATAAAACAACTGAAAATAGAATCCCTTTATCAGTAACAACAAGCTCCTCAGGATTACCGCCCTTACCTTTAACATATATAAGCAGAAGATATCTATAGATGCCGTAAAGCACGATAGGTGTTGTAAATATCAATTTCCCGCTCCCGTATCTTGCCACAACAGAATCTTCCATTGTGTAAAGCGCATAACAAAAGGCAGTTAATGCACACGATATAATAATCATGATATCAAGAATTTTTTTATTGTAATCGCTCAGATTTTTGCGGTGATGCCGCGCCTCATCTCCCAAAGTTTCAATTTCATTGCGCCGTTTACCAAAGCCGATCAGCAGGCTGATGCAGAATGTAGCGAGAAGCATCCAATCAGAGAGTGCCACATCTATAGCGGCAGAACCGGCAAAAACTCTGATACAGAATCCTACAGCTATTATAAAAACATCGAGGATAACTATATGTTTCAAAACAAATGAATAAAACAGATTTAAGATAAGATAAAGTAAAATAATAACAAAAATCTTAAAATCGACAGAAAAAGCAATCACAGATACAGAAGTAAAAAAAGCAACTCCGATCAAAACGGCACTTACCCTGCTTATCCTTCCGCTGGCAATCGGCCGTCCCGATTTCCTGGGATGTTTTTTATCATTCTCAAGGTCTTTAACGTCATTTATCACATAAGTCAGTACATTACAGAGGCTGAACGCGGCAAATGTTAGAAATGTCCGAAGTAAACTGTTTATATCAAACAATTTAAGGGCAAATATTATCGGAGCAAAAATAAATAAATTCTTAACCCAGTGTTTTATCTTTATAAGTTCAAAAAATAATTTAATCTTCTTCAAAATGAGCATCCCGGATAAATATCAACATCATAAGCAAGATACTTTATTATAAATAAATATTTTTATCAAGACATCTTTAATTTTTTACAGTAAACACCACATTCCACAAGAAAAGAACCATTCATATAGAACTTATACGACTCATATAGATATCATTAATAATATCAGTTAGCAAAAATCTATAATGTTCCATATCTCTAAACCCCAGACCTGCCAAAGTATAGTAAGAACTCTCCCCAATATCATTTATTTTTAGCCATCTCACAAACATATTAAAGACTTCGTTATAGTTGTAATAACTAAAAAATATTTTAATACTAACATCCTCGTCATTACTGTCATAGCTTATAAAATCGTACAAGAAACTGTTATCACTAAAAACGATCTGCATTCCCTCAACAGTCAAGTCTGTTATTATAACTTCAACTGTTTTTTCCGTAGAACTATCATTTTTAAAAATTGATAATTTACCTTTTATGTCCAATTTGTTGCGGTAAGCAACTCTTCTGTTGGAGAATGTTATCCTGCACATGACAAATATCATCCTTACTTAATTATTTTGAAATAAAATAGAATATTGATAAAGATATCCTATGAAACTATCGACAAATAAATGTATTAAAAATAAAAAAAACAATAATTTATGTTGTTTTTTTTTTATATAATTATAGAATGTGTGCGAATGTATAAAGTATTTTTAAATATTATACTTTGCTCAAATAAAGTTGATAATTCAGAAAAAAATGCTTATACTAAAATGGGTTAAAAATGATAAAAAACGAGATATCAATTGACGATTTTCCTATATATTCACATAAGATTATCGATGTTATACAGAAACATGACAGGTATTTCTTTTATTTTAGCCCGGATCCGGACGCTGTCGGAACAAGCATAGCATTCGCACTATTTCTAAAAAACAACTATCCGAACAAGGATTGCATAATATTCATGCCTGACGGATACGATCCTAATCTTGACTTTTTATTTAAGATTGCGAGTTTTAATGACATTCATATAATGCACGACGTAAATACAGTTATAAAACATCTTAAAAAGAACGAATACGTTTTTACGATTTGTGATACACCAACTTATAAACTTTTACCGGAGTTCAAAAGGCTTAATGCAATAAGAAATTCTTATTCCGACAAATCGGCTATTGAGATAGATCATCACTTTGGCGGCGACAGTACAGTAATTTTTGAGGAATCGGCTACTATTTTTTATCAAGCTAACTCGTGTTGTGAAATATTTGCTGATTTTTTAAAAGTCATCAATCAAGGAAAGGGTCAAGACATTAATACCGACGATGTTTTTCCCCGCAATATTGTTTTAAGTCTCCTCGTAGGTTTATGTTATGATACACAGTTCGGTAAATTTATTGTTAACGAGAAGAACTATAATATGTGGTTTAATTTTTTATCAGACAGACTAAAGGCCATCACGTGGGGAAACGCCGGACAATTAAAATCCGCCCATGAAGTTTTTAATGCAATAAATAAAATGAGCGATGTTAAAATAAATACACTCAATAAAATAATTGAAAATGCTGATTACAAAGACAGGGCCGGAATTGTCATTCTTCCATATGTAAGTAAATATGTATCGCTTGCAGAAAATGGGGACTCTACCTGCATCATAATGAAAATATCGGGAGATATAGCAAACATGCTGCCGGAAAAAGCCGGAGCTATAGGAATGCTCGTTATGTATGATGACGATAAGAAACTTTATCAGATAAAAATAAGACGGGCTTCGGGATATAAAGGCTATGATCTCAGAGAATTTGAAAAACCAATTCTTGAAATATTCGGTAAAAAGTTTCAGGGCGGCGGAGGTCATCCCGGAGCAACAAGTTTCAGGATAAGCCGTATGGACAGAGAAAAATTCATCGAAAAGGCAAAGTCTTTGTTCGCAATTATTGTTGATATAGTAAATAAAAATCCAGTTTAAAAAAACAGCTTACCATTCTCTACTATTACAGTATAAAACTCGCAAAAAAAGTTTCGGATTTATCGCTGTTTTTTCATATTTTCAAGTAATCCGGTAATATCTGCTACACTTAGCGGATCAATAGGCAATCCGGAGACTCTCGCCTCCCAATGCAGATGAGGTCCGGTAGATGCGCCGGTCTTACCCAAAAGGCCTATCACTTCACCGGCATTGACACGCTGCCCCTCAATACTCTCAATTTTATCAAGATGCGCATAATTGGTAAATAATCCGAATCCATGATCAATAATAATCATATTACCATAATACTCACACATTTTAGCATAAACAACAATCCCGCTAAAAGCAGCAAGAACCGGAGTTCCGAGTTTTCCAGGGTAATCAATCCCCTGATGAATATCTCTGGAGTACAGTTTGTTATTACTTAAACGCCACTCTCTAACTTTACCAAAACTACTCGATATGGGATAATCACCGGACAAAACCGGAGTAAATCCTGATTTAAACAACGGTACCGGACTAATTACATTCCACAACCTCCACCTCTCATCCTGCTCCAACTTGTACTTATTACGATCAGCACTCAAAACATTGACGGAAGCACTCTTGCGGAATTTTATAATCTGTTTATCATAGGTTCTCTTCTCCGGAAAGAAGACGGACTGCAGAACAACATCCGCTCTCTTATCAACTTTAATACTACATGACAAATCTGCCCGTCGTATATCCCAATAAAGATTAAAAGGAACAATCAACAAATATCTGTCTATTTTTTTATCAGAATCAAAATAATAAAACGAAGATAAGTGTTCTTTTGTAGATTCATCATAGAGAGTGTAAGTTATTTTAGCTTCATTCTTAATAATTTTGTTTTTAGCAGGGAGTTCAATAAGTGCCAGAACAAAATCCCCCTGTTTAAGAATTCCCGCAGACCTGTATCTGAAATCAAGTGCCAGTCTCTCATTGATTGGCGATGTTAAAAAAGCCCCTTTATCAAGCTGAACACGTTCTCCATCCAAAGAAGCGGAGGTTTCCTCAAAGAATTTAAACAAAATATTATTTGATTTTCTAAACTGGACTCCGCCCTGGATCGTCTGCACCGTCTGCAGATCAGCGGCAAACGATGGTACTGCAGTAATGCAGCTCAGAGTCATAAACATAATAGTTTTTAAATAGAAATATTTAAATCTCACTCTTACCCGCCAATCTTTTCATTTTGGCAAATTCCTCAAGTTTATCGATATAATTATTTATAATATCTTTGTATTCATATGGAATTTTTTCAACATCATAAGAAACACCGAGTGCAAAAATATCGGAACGCCCCTTAATTTCCTCACTTCTTAAAATCTGCCCATCCAAAAAAATCGGTTCGGCAGAATCTCTTTGAAAAACACAAAGGGACACCTTTTTATTGAGAAGGAATTTCGGGTTGCAAACCATCATAACTGCCGCACCGGATGCGGAAAGATTTTTTAAAATGCAGGGACGTTTTATATTATCTATGACAACGTGCGTATTAGCCGACAGCAAACCCATATCCTCTACAACCTTGTTATCAAGATTGATACGGAGCTCTTTTCTCTTTTCAAAATTCTCGATAGATTCAAAAATCTTACCAATAATTTCAATGAGATCATCAGGCGGCTTCTGAGTGAATTCAAGAGACATCAAAAAAGATGAACTATGCTGTAACTTAAAAACATTGTAACCCTTTACAACTGCCGCCACAAAGAAAGTTATAGGATTTTTCTGATTTTTTGGAAAAAAAGAGAGACGGAGAGAAATCATATTTTTAGCTTTCTTTATCTCCTCAAATCCGGTATTGTCAAGTGTGATGATAACTTTAGCTGTCGTCATGGAGCAGGAGTACAGTACACACGGCCACTGTTCCCCTCTTATCTTGATACAGACCTTTTTAGGTTCCAAACCGGTGACAATTCTTATCGATTTATTAAAGGCAATCTCATTATTTTTATATTTTTCAACAAAACCGTTAAGTTTTTGTGTAGGTAAATTAGCCATTATTTATCCATATTAGAGTTTAATTTACAGATTGTTTAATAATACCAGTTATTCCCATTTTTATCAACACAAATCAGTATTCAAAAAATCACAAACCAAATATAGTATAAGATAAAAACACATTTTATATCAAATAAAATTAATAAATTGACTAAAAAATCATAATAATATATTATGTTTCAATCTTTTTTTTCGCTCTCTGATCAAATATTTGAAAAGAAAATTGCAGAAACTAAAGATAAAAGGACAAACTAAAACTAAATTAGGTTTTAAGAAGTGCCATAAAGTTATTTTACACACCCTTTTTAGGATTAACAGTAAAAATGGATAAATACATCAGGTTCATTGGCTACATACGGTACACATTTATAGGTGAAACTTTATCAAAAAACACCGGATTATTGAAAAAGCCGGTTTTAAAAACACTGATTTATGCATTATCAGCTGTTTTACTATCCGGGATACTCAAATTAATTGCAAATGTACTGTCTTTAAAATTACTCATTTACTACACACCTGCCATTTTCATACCGCTTTTACTGGCATTTATAAGCCGTATTATCATTCTAAATAACAAAGAAAAACACGAAAACTCGCTAAAAGAGCTCTCTCTGACAAAAAGCCTTACAGAAAAGGAACTCTCAAACAACATAAGATATGTGATAATCCTGTCGCTTTTAACCGGTGCGGCCTTTGCGCTCCTCGATACTTTTTACTACGGTTTAATTACAGTATTCACAAAGTCTTTTTCCGCAGGCGGACTCGCTGTCTCATTTGTATTTTCGATCTCCTTTTTTTCGTTTGGAATGAGATCGGAAGA
>JBFZEO010000067.1:0-3789 GCA_041306845.1 Spirochaetota bacterium | reverse complement strand
TTACCGATCGGATAATCTCTTCTTAACAGTTCAAAGACAACGAACAATCTTCTGTCATCGGGGAGGCCAAGGTGTTCAACAAGTATTTCTGTATCTTGAGCTGCTGTTTCGGCGGTATAAGGTCCGTCTACTTTTATTTCAAGCGATCTTATCCCTTTCATAATTGAGCCTTCGATTGTTCTGTCGATACTCATTATTTCACCGGTTGCCTTCATCTGTGTACCGAGGAGTCTGTCTGCTGTAGTGAATTTATCAAACGGCCATCTCGGTATCTTTGTGACGATATAGTCAAGTGTAGGTTCAAAACATGCGAGAGTTTTCTTTGTTACAGAGTTTTGTATCTCATCGAGTCTAAGTCCCACTGCTATTTTTGCGGAAACTTTCGCTATCGGATACCCGGTTGCTTTTGATGCCAGCGCCGATGATCTTGATACGCGCGGATTAACTTCTATTATGATGTAGTTTGATGAGAGCGGGTCGAGAGCAAACTGAACATTACATCCCCCTTCGATTTTCAGGGCTGATATAATCTTTAATGAAGATGTTCTTAACATCTGATAATCTTTGTCGGAGAGAGTTTGACTCGGAGCAAGAACTATACTGTCGCCTGTGTGGATTCCGACCGGGTCGATATTCTCCATATTACAAACGGTTATACATGTATCGTTCGAGTCTCTCATAACTTCGTACTCGACCTCTTTCCATCCAGCAACAGATCTCTCAAGGAGAACTTGTGATATTCTTGAATGTTTAAGTCCTCTGGCAACGATATTTACGAGTTCTTCTTCATTGGAAGCTATACCGCCGCCCTGCCCGCCCATCGTGTAGGCCGGTCTGATTATGAGCGGATATCCTATTTTATTTGCAAATTCGACAGCATCTTTTATCGTATTTATGATGGCACTTTCTGCCACCGGTTCGCCGATTTCGATCATAAGATCTTTAAAAAGTTCTCTATCTTCAGCTTTTTTTATCGCTTCCAGAGGGGTTCCGAGCAGTCTTATCTTGTGTTTTTCTATTATCCCTTTATCGTGCATTTCAACAGCGAGATTGAGTCCGGTTTGTCCTCCGAGTGTCGGGAGGATGCCGTCCGGTTTCTCTTTTTCTATAATTTTCTCGAGAGAAGTAACATTCAACGGCTCCAGATAAACAACGTCAGCCATGTTTAAATCTGTCATTATCGTTGCCGGATTGGAGTTAACAAGTATAACTCTTATTCCTTCCTCTCTTAATGCCTTACAGGCTTGGGTTCCGGCGTAATCGAATTCTGCCGCCTGACCGATAACTATCGGACCGGATCCTATAACGAGTACGCTTTTTATTGTTTTATCTAAAGGCATATTACTAACCTCATCCTTTTATATATTAAATTATTATCTATTTTTCTGTTGCCAGTTTGATGAAGTCATCAAAAAGTTCGTAAGAGTCCTGAGGACCAGGTCCGGCTTCCGGATGGAACTGGACACAATAAATCTTTTTGCTCTTACATCTGATCCCCTGGACTGTCATATCGTTGAGATTGATATGGGTAACCTCTATATCTTTCGGGATATTTTCATTCCGCACAGCAAAACCGTGGTTTTGAGTGGTAATAGTAACCTTGTCCTTCAACAGGTTTTTTACCGGATGATTGCCGCCTCTGTGTCCGAACTTCAGTTTGAATGTATCAAGTCCGAGTGCCAGAGCAATTATCTGATGACCGAGACAGATCCCCGCGATAGGAAGTTTGCCTGCCAATTTTTTTACAAGTTCAATGGCGTATGTTGCCTTCTTAGGATCGCCGGGGCCGTTCGAGAGGAGGAGCATATCAGGTTTGACCTGCATAATCTCGTTATCAGTAACATCAGCCTTAAAGACTGTTATTTTGTGTCCTAACTTTGATATTATCCTCAGGATATTTGATTTTATCCCGAAATCTACGATACCTATGTGGATCTTATCTTTATCACCGTCGATTGTGTATTGTTTGTCAGTGGTTACCATTCTCACGAGATCCAACTGATTGATGTCCTCAACGTTTTTAGCAAGCTCGATCATTTTGTTGTCCGGGAGTCTTTTGGTCGTTATAAAACCTTTCATCGTTCCGCGGTCTCTGATCTTCTTCGTTATCTCCCGCGTGTCGATTCCCTCGATTCCGAGAATGTTTTTAGTTTTCAAATACTCGTCAACTGTCCCTTTACTTCTGTAGTTGTTCGGATAATCACTCATCTCTTTGACAACGAAACCCCGCACCTGGATTTTTGCAGACTCGCTGTCATCTTCAATCACTCCGTAATTACCGATCTGCGGATATGTCATAACTACAATCTGTCCGGTGTATGACGGGTCGGTCAAGACCTCCTGATAACCGGTGATCCCGGTGTTAAAGACAACTTCGCCCTCTACATAGTCGCCGCCGCCGAAGACTTTCCCTTCGAATATTGATCCGTCTTCTAAAACTAAATATGCTTTTTTGTTATCTTTCAAGATCTATTTCCTTTTAACTAATATTTCTCTCAACCCGCTTAACATGAAGTCAATCTCTTTGGTTTTTATGATTAATGGGGGGATGAATCTTACAACGTTAGCGCCGGCAGGAACAGTGACGATCTTCTTTGTCAACAGTTCATTCACAAGCTCAGGCGCCGGAATGTCAGTCTCCATCCCTATCAGGAGTCCCAATCCCCTCACATCTTTAATTACCGGAAACTCTTTTTTCATGCTGTTAAGTTTTTCAAATATGTATTTTGAGGATTTGACAACGTTTGACAGTATTTTATCTTTCTGAATAGTGTCTAAGACAGCTATTGCGGCTGCCGAGCAGACAAGATTTCCGCCGAATGTACTTGCGTGGTCTCCGGGCTGGAGAATGTCTTTGAGTTTTTCTGAAACAAAAAGCACTCCCATCGGCAGACCGCCGGCTATAGCCTTAGCAGATGTGAAAAGGTCAGGTTTTACCGGAGCGTATTGCTCGTAGCAGAACATCGTTCCTGTCCTTCCGACACCGGTTTGTATCTCATCAAATATAAGGAGTGCATTGTACTTATCACAAAGTTCCCTCAGTTTTTTGATGAATTCAAAATCTGCTGGATGAACACCGCCCTCTCCCTGAACCGGCTCTACTATTATAGCCGCAGTTTCAGAGTCTACAAGTTTTTCGATTGCTTCGATGTTGTTGTACTCCGCATAAACAAATCCGCCCAGCAGCGGAGTAAAGTCTTTCTGATACTTAGGTTGTCCTGTAGCAGTTATTGTCGCTATCGTTCTTCCGTGGAATGAGTTGGACATTGTTATTATCTTGTGTTTTTTCTCACCGAGTGTTAATTTGCCGAACTTCCTTGCGAGTTTTATGGCAGCTTCGTTTGCCTCTGCTCCCGAGTTGCAGAAAAAAACTTTTGAGTATCCGGTAACTGCCGTGAGTTTTGCAGCTAATTCGCCATTCACCTCGTTGTAGTAGAGGTTGCTCGTGTGAATAAGTTTGCCCGCTTGTTTTCTGATAGCTTTTACAATTGCAGGATGAGAGTGTCCGAGTCCGGATACTGCAATTCCGGCGCACATATCAAGGTATTTATCCCCATTCTTATCAAAAAGCCAGACACCCTTGCCTTTGTTAAAGACAACGGGGTATCTTTTATATGTGTTTAAAACATTTTCGTTATATGTTTGAATCGTTTCCATAGTTAGTTCCCCACTACCATTGTTCCCACACCTTTATCAGTAAAGATCTCGAGGAGCATCGCATGTTTCAGCTTGCCGTCGATGATGTGAGTCCTTTTGACACCGTTGGTTATGGCATTTATACATGCTGTA
>JBFZEO010000064.1:0-3218 GCA_041306845.1 Spirochaetota bacterium | reverse complement strand
ATTTCGAGAATTGACCGAGCGTACAATCAAATCGTTTAATGAAGAAATTAATCTGTATTTCTTATCTGAATATTCCTATCCTGACCTGATAAAAAAGGTTTCACAGATAAAATCCGGATTTATAATATATCATCCAGTTTCAAAAGATGGACTCGGTAATCCCCTCGACTTTGATGAAGCTGCCAAGACCATTATTAAAGCCTCATCTGTTCCGGTTTATACATTCTGGTCAATGTTTATAGAGGACGGGGCAACCGGCGGATATGTTGTTTCTCCGGAAGTTCACGGAGCCAAGTGTGCCGATATTGCGCTGCGTATTTTGAATGGTGAGGATGTTCGCACTATCAAAGTTGACAACTCCGATTACGGTAACTATATGTTTAACTACAAATCGGTCACACGATATAAAATAAAACCTTCCCTGATACCGGAAAACAGTATAATAATTAATAAACCGCTCCCTCTGTATAAGAGTAATCCGATACTATTCTACAGTATAATCATCATATCATCTATGGTTATATGCATAATATTCTTACTGGTTTATATCGCATTAAGGATAAAAATGGAGAACACATTCCTCGAAGAAAAAATCAGAGAGAGGACAAAGTTTATCGAAAGACAGCAGAGACACATAATGAACACCGAAAAGACGGCATCTCTCGGCGGTCTTGTCTCCGGTGTTGCTCATGAGATCAATACTCCGCTCGGAGTCAGCGTGACAACTGCGTCTTTTCTCCAGAAAACTAATACTGATTTTGAGAAACTTTACTATAGCGGAGAGATGACTCAGGTGAGCATTATCGAGTTTATTGACAGGGTTAAAGAGTGTACCGAGATGCTTAATATCAACCTTACGAGGGCTTCTGAACTGAAAAAAGTTTTAAGAAGATTGCTGTAGATCAGAGCTGTGAGAATGTAACCGATTTTGATATGTTTAACTACATAAATACCATTCTCACCAGTCTTAAACATGAGTATAAAAACACGGATCACAGGTTTGAGATAAATTGCCCAAGAAATCTCGTATTGGAGAGTTATCCCGGTGTTTTTTCGCAGATATTTACTAATTTGATAATGAACTCTCTCATTCACGGACTAAAGGGGATCACTCAGGGGGTAGTCTCCATTACGGTTTCTTATGAGAATGAGACTCTGACCATATCATTTAAGGATTCCGGCAGGGGAATAGAGGAGTCTCACCTTGAAAAGATATTTGAACCGTTTTTTACGACAAACAGGCATAATGGCGGAAGCGGACTTGGACTCCATATTGTCTATAATCTCGTAACTCAGAAGTTGAAAGGAACTATAATATGCAGAAGTAAAGTCGGCGAGGGGGCCGAATTTATTATAACAGCCCCGGTAAAAAGGATTTTAGTATGAACAATGAAAATGACCCGGTATACGATTTTTTAAAGAAAGACACCATTCCGGCAAGGAAAGAGACAGTTAAGGTTGGTTACAAATTAATTGTAGCTGATGATGATAAAGAGGTTCACGATATAACAGTTCTCACATTGAAGAATTTTACGTTTGAGAATAAGTCGCTCCAGTTTATCCACACTTACTCCGGTAAGGAAACGATGGAAGCATTGCGTGATAATCCCGATACAGCCGTAATACTCCTTGATGTTGTCATGGAGGAGATCGATGCTGGACTAAAGGTTGTCAAATTTATAAGAAATGAATTAAAGAATTCTCAGATAAGAATAATTCTCCGCACAGGTCAGCCCGGTGAGGCGCCGGAGGAGAGGATCATCTCCGAGTACGATATAAACGATTATAAATTGAAGACGGAATTGACGGTACAGCGGATGTATACCTCGTTGTATTCGGCGCTGAGATCGTATCGGGATATCATGCGGCTTGAGAAGAATAAGAGGGGATTGCTGAAAATAATAGAGTCCAGTGCATCATTATTTGAGAAAAATACACTATCGGAATTCTTGATTGCCATTTTAAATCAACTTTCCGGTTTTTATGAGGAATCAGACAGTAAAATCTATATAAGTGAGCAGATAAAATCGGATAATGACGGATTTGTCTATAAAAAGGATAATGTTTCGAGGGTAATTATTGCCGCAACAGGTAAATATAAACATCTGATAGGATCAGATATTAATTGCATAGATGAGCTGGATGATATAAAAAAATTAATTGGCGAGATGGAGTCCAATAACAAGTCTCTTGATTATACAAACAACGGGTTCTTGATCGCACACATCTCGCCGGATGAAAATAAGAATTATATATTTATAGAAGGTGAGAGGCAGAAGTATGACTTTGAACTGATAAATACATTCCTCACAGCTTACTCGACAGCACTCGGTACTTATGAGACAAATCATGTTTTGATAGATACTCAAAAAGATGTTATATACGCACTCGGAGGGATAATCGAGAATCACTTCAAATCGATCGCAAATCATGTGAGACGAGTTGCCGAGATGGTTTATCTTATCTCTTTGAGAGCCGGGATACCGAAACATCAGTGTGAGATGATAAGGATTGCGGCAACTATGCACGATATCGGGATGATAAATATCCCCGAAGAGTTGGTACAGAAACCCGGTAAATTGACAGATGCAGAGTTTGAGAAACTTAAAGGGCATCCGACCGATGGTTTTGATTATCTTATGTTTTCAAAGATCGATGTTTTTAAAGTCGCTGCTGTTATTGCGAGACACCATCACGAGAAGTTTGACGGATCGGGTTATCCTGATAAACTTAAAGGGGACTCCATTCCGCTGCCGGCGAGAATAATGGCAGTTGCTGATGTTTTTGACTCGCTGACACATGAGAAGTGCTATAAAGAGAAATGGCCGGTAGAAAAGGCTATTGAGCTAATAAATTATGAATCCGGAAAGCATTTTGATCCCGAAATAGTGAAGATTTTTAACGATAATATAAATGAGATTATGGAGATACAGACTGCTTATCCGGACTAAACATATATGAGACTTTTTACGGCAATTGATATTCCTTATGAACAAAAGAAAATGATATGCGATGTTTCCTGTGAATGCATAGAAAAATATTTTTGCAGAATGGGGGTATTTTACAGTCTCGTTAGGCGTTTTTTCTTAGTTACTAACATGTATCTTTTCTTGACTCAATGTCTAAAATAAACACAATTACTGTTTCTTCTGATATTTTGTAGAAAAGGCGATAGTCTCCAATACGAAATCTATAAATCTCTTTATATTCACTTTTTA
>JBFZEO010000010.1:0-2516 GCA_041306845.1 Spirochaetota bacterium | reverse complement strand
ATTTTTCTTTATGAGAGGTTCTGCAAAAAAATTTGCTATAGAAAGGATAAATACAGATACAAAACAGATTAATCCGAGTTTTAAAGACGGAATTAAATTAGAGTTTATCATTTAGATCTCCTTTTAGTAAAACCTAGCGGCCTTATTTTTATAAATCTGTCGATAGCCGGTGTGAGCATGTTCATAAAAAGTATCGATACGCTGACACCCTCAGGCATTCCGCCAAACATCCTAACGATTATAGTCAGCAATCCGCATCCGGTACCGAAAATGAGTCGTCCTTTGGTTGTGAGCGGAGTCGTTACCATATCTGTCGCCATAAAAAGTGCTCCGAGTACCACACCGCCTGTCAGCAGGTGGAATAGAGGATCACCGGTAAAATATCCATTCCCGTAATTTAATCCGTCAAAAATCCAGGAAAGAAGAGCTACTGTTCCAAGAAATGTAACCGGTATATCAAGTGTTATTATTTTTCGGTAAATGAGATATATTCCCCCTAGGAGAAGAAGGAAAACTGAAATCTCACCTATACACCCACCTTTGTACCCGAAAAACAATTTAACATAATCAACATCTGACTTTAGAATATGCTGAGGAAGACTCTGCAGGACGTCCATCGGCCCTGAGAGTATCCCGTCTGACTGTTCAAGGAGGAAAGATTTTACTGCTCCAAGGGGAGTTGCGGAGGTGGTTCCGTCCGGAGATAGGGGAGGTTTCCATGTGGTCATCTCTTTTGACCATGCTGTGAATGCGAATACTCTTGCTCCAAGTGCCGGATTCGCCCAGTTGCATCCGAGTCCGCCGAATGCCTGTTTTACTATAATTATTGCGAATGCTGAACTTATTATCGGAATATACAATGGTACATCGGGAGGCATATTCATTCCGACGAGGAGTCCGGTTAATAGTGCCGATCCGTCAAGAATAGTAATGTTGCGTTTCATAATTTTTTGACATACAGCTTCTGAGATTACAGCAACAACAACACTTGAGAACAGTATCAAGAAGGCATTTATCCCGAAAATGAGTGCACCAAAAATAGCCGCCGGAAGAAGAAATAACGAAACTGTATACATTATAGTTGTAGTTGATTCATCATTCTGAATGTGAGGTGATGATGAAACAATAAGTTTTCTATTTATAATATCACTCATAAGAAGTTATCCTTTAGAAACCGTAAGTTTGTTTATTATATATTTACCCTGTCTGAAATTTTGTACAAGCGGAATCCCGGCCGGGCACACCCATGCGCAGGCTCCGCACTCTTTACAGTTGCTGATACCGCATTCGACGGCTTTATCATAGAGTTTATGATTTATATATTTATTCATCATTGTCGGCATCAGTCCAAATGCACAGGCTTGAATACATTTTCCGCAGTTTATACAGATATTTTCTGTTTTGAATGAACTAGCCTCTTCATTGGAAAGACATATTATCCCCGATGTCCCTTTAGTTACGGGAGAGTTCTGATCCATCTGCGCAAAACCCATCATCGGGCCTCCGACAATAATTTTCGCCAGATCATCCGTAACACCGCCGCACTCCTCAATCAGTTCGCTAATTTTGGTTCCGATTCTCACAGAAAGGTTTTTCGGCTGCCTTATAGCTCCACCGGAAACAGTTACTATTCTTTCTATTAACGGTTTATCGTTTGTAACTGCTTCTGTAATTGCATGAACTGTACTTGTATTTACGACCACAACCCCGCAGTCTATAGGCAGTTTACCTACAGGAACAACTATTCCGCTGATGGCTTTAATTATTTGTTTTTCATCCCCTTGCGGATATTTAACTTTTAAGGGAACAATTTTTATATTATTCTTATTGCGGCACAATGTCTTTAGTTTGGATATTGCATCTTTTTTATTTGATTCTACACCTATGTAAACTTTAGAAGCATTGAGGATAGCATTTATTATCTGTGTTCCTTCGATTATTGACTCAGATTTGTCGAGAAGCAGCCGGTGATCACACGTCAGGTACGGTTCACATTCTGCTCCATTAATTATAAGTGTATGAGCATTTTTTCCCTGAGGTACAGTCAGTTTGACATGTGTAGGAAATGTTGCCCCGCCGAGTCCGACTATGCCAGAGTCCTTTATAATGTTAATTATTTTTTCTTCTGAATATTTTTTCCAGTCAGAATTATTGTTAATTTTCCCTGTTTTTCTGAATTCTCCGCCTAATTCAATAACAATTGCTTTGGATTTCTTACAGTTAGGCGTGTAAACCTCTATGATTTCTGTGACAATACCGGGTATTGAGGCATGTACATTAGACGATATAAACCCGTCTCCGATGGCAATTAGTTGTCCCTCTTCGACTTTATCTCCGATATTTACAATAATTTTTGCCGGATTACCTATGTGTTGACTTATCGGAACATAAGCCTTGTTCGGGATATCTCCGCTAACTATTTTTTTGGAGAATGTTAATCTTTTGCTGTCATCAGGATGGATCCCGCTGGTACCGAATGTTTTCTTGAACATAATAACCCTTTCAATTTTTTTGCA
>JBFZEO010000002.1:0-2556 GCA_041306845.1 Spirochaetota bacterium | reverse complement strand
TTCTATAAGTTTTTCTTTTGTACTGTCTATGCTTGACCCGGGTTCTGATGGTTTCAGGACAAAATCACTCGCACCGAGTGACAGAGCCTCAAGGGTTATCTGCGCTCCTTTTTTTGCAATCGAAGAGAGGATTATCACAGGTGTTTCCAATCCAATTTTCTTTCTCTCTTTAAGAAATTCTATCCCATTCATTTCCGGCATCTCAAGGTCTAAGATAATGATATCCGGTTTCAACTTATTTAATTTTGACAATGCAAACTTACCATTAATCGCTGTTCCGACGACCTCGATGTTTTGAGATTCTATTAGAATTTTTGAAACAATATTCCTTATTAATGCTGAATCATCGACAATCAAGACTTTTATCTTATCAGACAAATCAAACCCCCTCTTTCTTCATATAAAGGCAGGTTTCATCAAATTTTGTAAAAACAAACTTAGTCTTCATTCCAAAAAGAGATTCTGAATGCCCGATAAAAAGATACGCATAATTATTAAGTGCGTTGTAAAACATATTAATTACATCTTCCTGTGCTTTAGCGTCGAAATAGATTATAACATTTCTACAGAAAATCACATCAAAATTTCTAAAACTTGGTTCATTCTTTAAATTATGGTAGTCAAATGTTATAAGACTTTTTATCTCATCTTTAATAACGTATCCATCACCTGTATCTACCGTAAATCTCTTGAGGTATTCCGGCGGAATACCAACAACCCTTGCCTTAGGATAGTATCCCTCGCGGGCTTTCATCAGGACATTAAACGATATGTCAGAAGCAACAATTTCGATTTTCCAATCCGGCGGCATTTTATCTTTGAGCACCATCGCAAGGGAATACGGTTCCTCTCCAGTAGAACACCCGGCACTCCACAATCTAAACCGTTTTTCTTTTTTAGTTTTTATAATATCCTTTATTACTCCATTCTCAAATCCGTCAAAATGGATCTTATGTCTGAAAAAGCTCGTAAGATTGGTTGTTACAGCATCAAGCAATATTTTTAGTTCTTCACTGCTTGTGCTTATAAGTCTGTAATATTCGTCAATCGAATCCAAATTTGCTTTTCTAAGACGTTCCTTGAGTCTGCTTTCAAGAATGGGTCTGTTTATATCACTAAAATGCATCCCTGATGCATTATAAATAGCGTCTCTTATCTTCTTAAATTGATCTTCTGTTAGCTGTTCAAACATATTTCACCTTGATTATCGCTTTCTTATAGTATATAATATTATAATAAAAATACAAACATTTGACCAAAAAACAACTTAAAAAAAGTGAGGCATCGTATGGCTTATAATTGGGATGAAATATTAAAAAACTCCGTAGTAGATAATCAGATACAGTCAACACATCTTGAACATATGCCAAAGATGTCCGACTGTCCGAGTTGGCAGAATGCAGATTTCCTCGGAAGAGTTAAACATTCATTTAAATACACAACTTTTGACGGCGGTCTTGTCAGGTGGAATGGTAAAATTTACTATATAAACTCTAGGCAACTCATGGCATTGTCGGGTATCTACAAATGGAATACAGGAAACATGATAAGAGTTGTTCCGGACAAGACTTGATGATTCTGTTTAAGAAATACTCAATTATATTTTATATTGTTCTAACGACGTTCATTTTTGCACAGGATGGAGTTTATGAAAATCATATAGTGATTTATGGAGAAGGTCCTATCGGTCAGGTAATTACCGGATTTGATGTTGCTACATATAGTGAACAAGATGCAATCCGTATTGCAAAAACAGAGATAGGAGAGTTTTTGTCCGGTATGATTTACGGTTATACTTTTGAGTATCAGCTTGATAATCCTATAACAAAAAGATCAAAAAAAATTGAACTGATAAATACCCTTAAAATAAAAATTACTGATCCTAACTTCACATTCAGACAAGCGGAGAAATCAGATAGAAGTCTCCGGCTGCAGGGGATCTATAGACTGCGGGAGGATCAGATAAATTTGAGGAGCGGATTTGCATCTTCAAC
The DNA here is from genome assembly GCA_041306845.1 of Spirochaetota bacterium. GTDB lineage: Bacteria > Spirochaetota > GWE2-31-10 > GWE2-31-10 > GWE2-31-10 > JBFZEO01. The sequence goes on along the minus strand of JBFZEO010000002.1, from coordinate 562 downwards.
AGGCGTAACAACTATGGGAAGATCAGTCTCATTCCAGTCAAACGACTACAACAACAGACTTTTGTCGGTAAAAGAGGCAATTGAAGACGCAATCCAGAACCAGGCCAGACTTGATTATAAATCAAGACCGGAAAGACTGCGTGGTAGACTAATCCTTGTCGATTCGCCAAAAATTAATCTCATATCGGGGAGCTGGAATACAACAGTAAAAATCCATCTTATAATTAGTAACGTTAAATACCAGGAAAATTATTAAAATATCTTCCTTATAATAGCAGCAGTAACAATACGGTAAACGCATTAAAATCTCTAATTGCGTTTTTGATATTTTATTTATTTGAAGTTTAAATTTATGTAAGTTTATGGGGGAAAATTAGGATTTAGGGCGTTTGCCGGAAGAGATTGGGCGGGGAGAGGATGATTTCCTGGAGTTGGAGGAAATTTGTGTAGGTTTTTGTTAAATAATTGGACGTTTCGTTCCTCATATGAGATGGACTCTTTGTCCATTCCAGCCTGTTCCGCTTAATTTTGCCCCATATTTTCTTTGTTTTTTCAAAAAAAT